>DURG01000186.1 GCA_012837465.1 Propionibacterium sp.
GGGCCGGCCGAGGGTCTCCTGCTCCACGTCCACCAGGCGGGGGCGGCTGGCCAGCAGCTCGGCGGTGGGCAGTTGGTAGGCGTCGACGGCGGCGCGGTGCCGGGCGAACACGTCGCCGACGGGCTGGGCGACGGCGTGGGGCCAGCTCTCGAACCGGCGGTGCGGTTCGGTGCGCTCGGCGCGGGTGACCAGCACCCAGCCCATGCCGATGTTGCGGATGCCGAGGCGCTCGAAGTAGCCCAGCCACTCGTCGTAGGCGGCGCGCCAGCCGTCGGTCCCGGCCAGGCCGGCGTCGGTGAGCCACATCTCGATGTAGCTGAACACGTCGAGCCGCTCGCGCTCGATGATCCAGGCGTCGCAGCCGTCGGGAATCCACGCGTCGAGGCGCTCCTGCCAGGGCTCATCGGTGACGGCCCAGTTGGTGAGCAGTTGCAGCGAGCCGCCAGGGGTGAGGTGGTCGGCGGCGCCGCGGATGAGCGTCTCGACGAGGGAGTCGCCCTCGAAGTTGGCCTCGCGGTAGGCGAGGGTGTCGGCTTCGGCGCTGGGTGGGCTCATGACGAACGGCGGGTTGGACACGATGAGGTCGAAGCGCTGCCCCGCGACGGGCTCGTAGAGGGAGCCGTTGCGGTAGTCGACGTCGATCCCGCCGAGCGCGGCGGTCACGCGGGCCAGGTCGAGCGCGCGCTCGTTGACGTCCGTGGCGACGACGCGGGCGGCGTGCTGCGCGAGGTGCAGCGACTGCACGCCGCAGCCGGTGCCCAGGTCCAGCGCCGCCCCGACCCTGGTGCGCATGGTGAGCTGCGCGAGGGTCGTCGAGGCGGGCGAGACGCCCAGCACGTAATCGGGCCGGATGGGGTGCATCTGGTGGTCGAGCCCGGGCGTGGGGTCCGCCACCACCCAGCCCGAGGCACCGTCGTCGGGCGAGCCGTAGGGGCGGATGTCGACGACCGCGCGCACCGAGCGGCCTTGGTCCTCGACGAAGCCCGCCTCCTCGAGGGATGCCACGTCGACGGCCGCCGCCACCTGCTCGCGCGGCACTGCCTGCTGCAGGATGAACAGCCGGATGAGGGCGGCCTGCGGATCGGTGGCGCCGTCAAGGAGCACGTCGGCGGGCACGGTGCAGTTGCGGCCGAGGCCCTCCTGCCCGAGTTCGCCGATGCGTTCCACGACCGCGTCGGAGGTGTAGTCCGCGGCGGCAAGGCTGGCGCGAAGGGCGTCGGTGTCGAGGGGCATGGCGAACATCCTAGTTCGGTGCCACCCCTGATGCCGCTGGCACGAAGCTGGGGCAGCCCGCCACGACGACGTTCAGCGCCTCAACGAGCCGGTCGAGATGCCGTCGCGCGACCGGCTACTGGACGGAATCCGTTGCGCCCTGCCAGAGGTTGATGCCCTCGACGCCGCCGTGCTTGTCGATCGACGTGAGTTCCTCGTCGGTGAAGTCGAGGTTGCCGAGCGCGTCGAGGTTGTCGTCGAGCTGGGCCACGGACGAGGCACCGAGCAGCGCGGAGGTGACCGACGCGTCGCCCTGGTCGCGCAGCACCCAGGCGATCGCCATCTGGGCCAGCGACTGCCCGCGTTCCTTGGCGATGTCGTTGAGCGCACGCAGGTGGCCGAGGTTCTCCTCGTTGAGGAGGTCCTGGTCCAGCGACTTGCCGGCCGCGGCCCGTGAATCCGCCGGGATGCCGTCGAGGTAGCGGCTGGTCAACATGCCCTGCGCAAGCGGCGAGAAGGCGATCACGCCCATGCCGTTGTCGTGGGCCGACTGCAGGAGGCTGGGCTCCCCGTCCTCGACCCAACGGTTGAGGATCGAGTAGCTGGGCTGGTGGATGACCAGCGGGGTACCGAGTTCGCGGGCGATCGCCTGTGCCTTGGCGGTGAGCTTGGCCGAGTAGGACGAGATGCCGGCATACAGCGCGCGGCCGGAGCGCACGATGAAGTCGAGCGCCTGCATGGTCTCCTCGACGGGCGTGTCCGGATCCGGGCGGTGGTGGTAGAAGATGTCGACATAGTCGACGCCCATGCGCTGGAGCGAGTCGTCGCAGGAGGCGACGAGGTACTTGCGCGTGCCGCCGAAGCCGTAGGGGCCCGGCCACATGTCCCAGCCGGCCTTGGAGGACAGGATCAGTTCGCCGCGGTACTTCTTGAAGTCCTCTGCGAAGATCCGGCCGAAGTTCGTCTCGGCCGAGCCGTAGGGCGGGCCGTAGTTGTTGGCGAGGTCGAAGTGCGTCACGCCACGGTCGAAGGCGCGGCGCAGCACGTCGCGCTGGGTCTGCAGCGGCTTGTCGTCGCCGAAGTTGTGCCACAGGCCCAGCGAAATCGCCGGCAGCTTGAGCCCAGAGGTGCCCAGACGCCGGTACGGCATGGATTCATAACGGTTCTCCGCTGCAACATAAGTCATGCCCCCAGCCTATTGCGCCCCCGAACCTGCCGTGGCCGAGCGGTGGAAGGTGGCCGGCGCCCCCGGCAGCCTGGGCTCGAGTGGGGCCTCGACGGTGACCTCCACCACCACGTGCCGCCCCGCCCCGCGCACCTCACAGCCGCTCACCGCAACCCCGTTGCGGCGCGCGGTGGTCTGGGCGGCCGGGCAGGGCTGCTCCCCGGCCACCGATGCGGACGCCGCGGCGA
>DURG01000187.1 GCA_012837465.1 Propionibacterium sp.
ACGGCCGGCCCCGAGTGGGGCCGGCCGTTCCGGTTCTGGCAACAATCAGACGTTGCGGGGGTTGCCCTGATCGGGAGCATCGAAGATGTCGTCGATCGGGTTGGCGCCGCGGCGGCGCTCACCGAGCGGGCCGTCGGCTGCGTCGGGACGACCGGAGAGGTCACCTTCCGTGTAGTCGCCGGCCAGGCCGGGCTCGTCGTGGCGCTCGTCGAGCAGGCGCTCGTTGTCGACGTAGCGCTCGTCGCCCTGGGCGGCCTGATCCTGGATGTAGGCAGGATCGTTGCGGTAGGCCGGGTCACCTTCAAGGTCGTCGCGACGGTCTCGGCGGTCGTCCTCGAGGAGGCCGGCGTCGCGGTCACCGTCGGGGCCGTCCAGAACCTCACCGACCGGCCCACGGCCGTCGGCATCGCGATCCAGCGGACCACCGCGGTCAGGCCCGTCGAGGACCTCGCCCACGGGGCCGCGACCGTCGCGGTCCTTGTCGAGCATGTCATCGTCGCGCAGGTCGTCGTGGTCACGGTCCCAGCGGCGCGTGCGCATGCGGTCGCCCTCCACCGAAGCGGTGTCGACCTGGTAGTAGCGGTAGAGCTCGTCTTCCTGCTCGCGGGTGATGTGACCATCCTCGTCGACGTTGGGCGCGTCCTTGACGGCGTCCTTGTCGGCGGCCAGCGTCAGGCGGTCCCCATCGAGGGAGGAACCGGCGAGCGGGGCGAAGCTGCTGCTCAGGCCGAAGAAGCCTGTGTTGACGGTGACCCACATGGGCTCACCGGTCTGGTCATCGAGGTAGACCCCGCTGACTCCACCAATCTTGTCGCCATCACGGTCGTAGGCCGTGGCTTCGAGCAGTTGGTTGATGTTCTCGTCGTGGCGCATGCTTGTGCTCCCTTCATGAGTCTGTCCCAGCCCCAGGGCCGTAGCTCGGCCCGGTCGACCGGGGTATCCACCAGCCTTGCGCATGCCGCAGCAGCGCGGCACACCCTGAAGGAGGTTGACCTGACCCGGGGTGCCGAATGCTTTTCCGTGTGGGCTCCATACTTTTCCGTGTGGGCTCCCCCGCCTCCGATGTGAGAATTGTGCACGTTCAAACTATGGTGGGGTCATGCCAGAAATTGCGCAGCACAACGGGGGCCCCATGCGGGCCGATGAATCACCCAACACCGACGTCCATCGTTTCGGACCCTCGTCGAATCCGACGCATCCTCTTGCCACCGCTCCCGTCGCCTCTCCGAGCTACTCGGTCGACGGTTTCGTGAAGGAGTTCCTGCACGAACTGAACACGAACCAGGGCGTCACGCTGTCGTCCTCGAGCGTCAACGACCAGTACCTCGCGCTCGCCAGCACCGTCAAGAACTACCTGATGGCCCGTTGGCTGGAGACGAACCGCAAGACCCACGAGGCCAAGGTCAAGACCATCGGCTACCTGTCGGCCGAGTACCTCCTGGGCAGCCAGTTGAACAACGCACTCCTGGCCACCAACCTTCACGACATCGCGGAGGAAGGCCTCAAGCAGTGTGGCCTCGACCTGCCGACGCTGCGCGCACAGGAGATCGAGCCGGGCCTCGGCAACGGTGGCCTCGGCCGCCTCGCCGCCTGCTTCATCGACTCGCTGGCCACCATGAACGTGCCCTGCATCGGCTACGGCATCCGCTATGAGTACGGCATCTTCCGCCAGACCTTCGTGGACGGCCGCCAGGTCGAGCAGCCTGACACGTGGCTCGCGCTCGGCGGCCCGTGGGAGTTCCCGCACCCCGAGGCCTCCGTCGAGGTCAACTTCGGCGGGAGCACCGAGAAGTACACGGACGAGGACGGCGCCGAGCGCAGCCGCTGGGTCCCGGCCTGGAACGTGCGCGCCGTGCCCTACAACTACATGGTGCCCGGCTACCTGAACGGCCGGGTGAACACCCTGCGCCTCTGGAGCGCCGTCGCCACCCAGGCGTTCGACCTGCAGATCTTCAACGCCGGTGACTACGCCCAGGCCGTCCGCGCCCAGACGTTCGCCGAGAACATCTCGAAGGTCCTCTACCCGGAGGATTCCACCCCGCAGGGCAAGGAGCTGCGCCTCCAGCAGCAGTACTTCTTCGTCGCCGCTTCGCTGCGCGACTTCATCGACAACGAGCTCGAAGAGGGCTTCGACCTGCACAACCTGCACGAGCGGATCATCTTCCAGCTCAACGACACCCACCCCGTCATCGGCGTGCCCGAGCTCATGCGCATCCTGATGGACGAGGAGGGCTTCACCTGGGAGGAGGCGTGGGAGGTCACCAGCAAGTGCTACGCCTACACCTGCCACACACTGCTCCCCGAGGCCCTCGAGGTGTGGTCGACGGAGCTGCTCGGCCGCCTGCTCCCCCGCCACCTGGAGATCATCTACCAGATCAACGAGGAGTTCCTCGCCGAGGTGCGCGAGGCCTTCCCCGGCGACGAGATCCGCGCCCGCCGCATGTCCCTGATCGTCGAGGGGCAGGAGCGTGGGGTCCGCATGGCGCACCTCGCCGCCGTCGCCGCCACCAAGATCAACGGCGTGGCCGCGCTGCACTCGCAACTGCTGCGTGACAAGGTGCTCAAGGACTTCGCGGACCTGTGGCCCGACAAGTTCACCAACGTCACGAACGGCGTCACCCCGCGTCGCTTCGTGCGCATGGCGAACTACAAGTTCGCCGAACTGCTCAACGACACGCTCGGCACTGGCTGGGTCACCGACCTGGAGCGGCTCAAGGAGCTCGAGCCCTACGCCGACGACGACGACTTCAAGGCGAAGTTCCGTGAGGTCAAGGAGTGGAACAAGCACCGCCTGACCCAGCTCCTCAAGGCCCGCGACGGCATCGAACTGCCCGACGGCCACATGCTCGACGTCATGGTCAAGCGCCTGC
>DURG01000188.1 GCA_012837465.1 Propionibacterium sp.
TGCCCACCATGGCGCTGAAGGCCTCTTCAGTGGTGTCCGGGTCCCGCACGATGACACGGGAGACGTCCTCGCGGGCCAACTCCTCGACGGGCACGACGGCCACCTCGCCCAGCAGTTCATCGGGCGGGAACTCCCGGTTCACCCGCCAGTGCAACCCGTCCTGGACCGCGATGCGCGCGTTGGGCGCGATCTCGGAGACCTGGCGCACCACGTCGGACGGGTCGAAGCGCGTCTCGTGGCGGATCTCCAGTTCCGGATAGGTGACCACCATGGCGCCGTTGGCCGAGACGTGCCAGCCCTCCGGCAGCCCGAGGTGATCCGCGATGGGTTGGGTGGCCAGCCAGGAGCGGCCGGTGGAAAGGACGACGGTGGCCCCGGCGTCGACGACCCGCTGAACCGCGGACCGGACCTCGGGAGGCATGACTCCGAAGGCATCGACGAGCGTTCCGTCGATGTCGAGCGCAACGAGTTCTGGGGTGAAATCCATGGCGTTTCCTCTCTTCCCTGCCCTCAGGGACGCATGGTTACTTGACTTGTTTCGCACCCCAGCATGCCACCACTGCATGAACCAGCGGTGGACGGCGACGAAACAGCGTATGACGAGGGAGTCTCTGCCAGAGGGGCGGAGGCCGGATCTGACGCTACGGCGGCCCTTCGTCGTGCTGCGCTCCTCGCACCTCGGAGGCAGCACGCTCAGGGACCAGGAACCAGGACTTCACGGCCCCCGAGGAACGGGCGGAGGGCCTCGGGCACGTGGATGGAACCGTCGGCCTGCTGGTGGTTCTCCAGCAGCATGATGATGATGCGGGTCATCGCGCAGAGGGTGCCGTTGAGCGTGGCGACGGGGCGCACGCCGTCCTCGAACCGGCCACGGATGCCGAGGCGGCGGGCCTGGAACTCCGTGCAGTTCGACGTGGAGGTGACCTCGCGGTAGCGCTGCTGCGTCGGCAACCAGGCGTAACAGTCGAATTTGCGGGCCGCGCTCAGCCCGAGGTCGCCGGAAGCGACGTCGAGCACCTGGTACGGCACCTCGAGCGCATCGAGGAACTGCTTCTCGAAGCCGAGCAGCTTCTGGTGCCACTCCTCGGCGTCGGCGGGGTCGCAGTGGATGAACATCTCCACCTTGTCGAACCAGTGCACGCGGAAGATGCCGCGGGTGTCCTTGCCGTGCGAACCGGCCTCGCGGCGGAAGCACGGCGAGTAGGCGACGTACTGGCGCGGCAGGGTGTTCGCGTCGAGGATCTCGTCGGAGTGGTAGGCGGCCAGCGCCACCTCGGAGGTGCCCACGAGGTACAGGTCGTCGGCGGGCAGGTGGTAGACGTCCTGCGCGGCCTGGCCGAGGAAGCCGGTGCCCTCCATGGCGGCCGGGCGCACGAGCGCCGGTGGGATCATCGGGGTGAAGCCCCACTCGGCGGCCTTGGTCATCGCGAGGTTCAGCAGCGCGATCTCGAGCTGCGCGCCGACGCCGGTGAGCACGTAGAAGCGCGAGCCGGAGATCTTGGCGCCGCGCTCCATGTCGATGGCCTTGTGGAGCTCGCCGAGCTCGAGGTGGTCCTTGGGCTCGAAGCCCTCGGCTGCGAAGTCGCGCGGGGTGCCGATGGTCTCGATGACCACGCCGTCGTCCTCGCCACCCTCGGGGACGCCGTCGATGACGAGGTTGCCCACCTGGGCCATGAGCTCGTCGTAGCGGTTGCCCGCCTCGTCGGCGTCGGCCTGGGCCTGCTTCACGTCGGCCGCGAGCTGCTGGGTGCGGGCGATGAGCTGCTTCTTCTCGTCGCCCTGCGCCTTCGCGACGTCCTTGCCGATGGACTTCTGCTCGGCGCGGAGCCGCTCGAAGGAGGCGATGGAGGAGCGTCGCTTCTCGTCCGCCGCGAGGAGTTCGTCGACGAGCTCGACCGAGGCCCCACGGAGGGCCTGGGAGCGTCGGACGCGGTCAGGATCGGTACGAAGCACCTTGGGATCAATCATGGTGGGCAGTCTACCGAGACGAAGACGCGTCGCGAGACCGGCGGTTGCCCCCGGTCCAGGCCACCGTCGTCGCCAACCCTGACGCCTCCGGCGAGCCGGCCGCGGGCAAGGTGCACGCCGTCGTCCTGACCAACGCCCGGTAACGCGCACTCGCCCGCCCTTCGACCGGTCGCGCTGCTCGTACCTCGCAGGCAACCGGCTCAGGGACGGGGACGGACCCGCACCCCCGTCGGGACGCCGCTTTCCCTCCTCCTCTTGCGGCGACCTGGCGGGGGTGTGCGCATTCCGGCGTGGGGCTAGGGTTGGCTCAGCGCTTGGCGCCCTTCGACCGGACGCGCTGCTCCTTCGTCGCAGGCGCCCGGCTCAGGGAACGGGAGGTGGGTTGGTGGCAACCGGTGTGAAGCGCAGCATCCCGGCCGAGATCTGGGTGCTCGTGGCGGCCGCGTTCCTCATCGCGCTCGGCTTCGGCATCGTCGCGCCGATCCTCCCCCAGTTCGCCAAGTCCTTCGACGTCGGAGTCATGGCCGCATCGGCCATCGTGTCCGTCTTCGCGTTCGTGCGCCTCATCTTCGCGCCGGCGGGTGGCGCGCTCATCGGCAAGTTCGGCGAACGTCGCATCTACCTGACCGGCCTGTCCATCGTGGGCCTCTCCAGTGCCCTCAGCGGCCTGGCCCCCGACTACTGGACGCTGCTGCTGTTCCGCGGGCTCGGCGGCATGGGCTCGGTCATGTTCACCGTCTCCTCCATGGGCCTCCTGGTTCGCCTGTCACCCCCCAAGCACCGCGGGCGCACCTCGTCGCTGTACGGCTCGGCCTTCCTGCTGGGCAACATCTTCGGCCCCATCCTGGGCTCGTTGATGCAGGGATGGGGTCTGCGGATCCCCTTCTTCATCTATGCCGGGGCCGTGTTCATCGCGGTGCTCGTGGTGATGGTCTTCCTCCGCGGGGGTGCCGGCGCGGCGCCCATTCCGGGCGAGACGCAGCCGAAGATGACGCTGCAGGAAGCCATGTCCATGCCCTACTACCGGGCGCTGCTGGTGACGGGATTCGCCAACGGCTGGGCCAACTTCGGCGTCCGCATCGCCCTCCTGCCGCTCCTCGCCGCCGCCACGCCCGCGATCGGGGCGAAGGCCGCGGGCATCGCGCTGACCCTGTTCGCCCTCGGCAACGCCCTCACCCAGCAGGCCACCGGCCGCCTGATCGACAAGCTGGGTCGCCGCCCGTTCCTCGTCGTCGGCCTGCTCTGGTCCGCGCTGGTGACCCTGCCCTTCGGCTGGCTCGACACCTTCTGGTGGTTCATGATCCTCTCCACCCTCGCCGGTGCGGGCGCGGCCTTCATCGCCCCAGCTTCACAGGCGCTGCTGGCAGACCTCATCGGCTCCAACCGCAACGGCGGGCAGGCACTGTCGACCTTCTCCATGGCCACCGACCTGGGGTCCATCAGCGGCACCCTTCTCGCTGGCGCCATCGCCGACGCGGTCGGCTTCGGCTGGGCCTTCGCCGCCACCGCCTTCGTGCTCGGCGTCGCCGCCCTCCCGTGGTTCTTCGTAAAGCGGCCGCGTCGGGCATGAGCGGTCCCTCGATCCACGCCGTCGTGAACCCTGCCAAGGTCCGGCGGGCGGCTCGGTTCCGCACCATCGTCGACGGCGCGCTCGCCGCCCGCGGGCTCCCGCCGGCGCGCTATCTGTTGACCACCGTCGAGCGCCCGGGTGCTGGGCAGGCTCAGGACGCGCTCGACGCCGGGGCCAGCCGCGTTCTGGTGGCTGGCGGTGACGGCACCGTGCGGATGGTGCTCGGGGCGCTGCAGGGCACCGGCGTGCCCGTGGGGATCCTGCCTGCTGGCACGGGGAACGTGTTGGCGCGCAACCTGGGGCTGCCACGGCGGCTCAGGGAGGCCGTGGACGTTGCGCTGGATGGACGCCCCCTCCCCATGGACCTCCTCCGCTACGAGGTGCCCGGCACCGGAGCCTCCGGGTACGCCGCCATCATGGCGGGGCTCGGGGCCGACGCCGCCGTCGTGGCCGACGCGGAACCCGTCAAGCGCTTCGGGCAACTGGGCTACATGCTGGCCGGCCTGCGGCATGTCCGGACGCGGCCGGTGCGCACCCGGGTGAGCGTGGACGGCGAGGAACTGACCCGCGACGCCTCGTTGGTCGAGGTGGGCAACTTCGGCGAACTCCTCACTGGCCTGCACCTGCTCCCCGGCGCAGAAGGGAGCGACGGGAGGCTCGACGTGCTGGTGGCGTCACCACGCCGGAGGTGGGAGGTGCTGCGCATGGCGGCCGGGGTGCTGCTGCGCTCGAATCGCATCCCGCAGGTCGATCGCCGCGCTGGGCGCAGCGTCGTCGTGCGGTGCGCGGAACCGGTGCCGTGCCAGGTGGATGGAGACCTGATCGGGGCCGTGACCGAGATCAGGTTCGAGGTACTGCCGGGGGCAGCGTCCGTCGCCTGCCGTTGAACGTCCCTACAGCGAGTCGACCCAGGCTGCGGCCTCGTCGTAGGCCTCGTCCGTGAAACCCTCGCCGATGTTGGGGCGTCCGTTGTCGGCGCGCGGATAGGAGCCCAGGAAGTGCACCCGCGGGCAGATGCGGTGCAGGCCCTCAAGGGCTTCGCCGACCCGCTTGTCGTGCAGATGGCCTTCGATGTCGATCGAGAAGTTGTAGGAACCCAACGTGGTCTTGGTGGGGCGCGACTCGATGCGCGTCAGGTTCACGCCGCGCACGGCGAACTGTTCGAGGATCTCCAGCAGCGCGCCGGAGTGGTCCTCGCGCATGAAGGCGACGATCGTGGTCTTGTCCGCACCCGTGCGGTCCGCGACCGGCCCGGCCTTGCAGACCTCGACGAAGCGGGTCACCGCGCCGGGGTTGTCCTCGATGGCGTAGGCGATCTCAGTGAGCCCGTAGGTCTCGCCGGCCACGCGCGCACAAACGGCCGCGTCGTAGCGCGACTCCGGACGGGCGACCTCCGCGGCCGCCCCCGCCGTCGACCCGGCCTCGGTGACCTGCGCCTGCGGCACCATCGACGCCAGCCACTCGCGGCACTGGGCCGCGGCGTGCCCGTGGGTGAGCACCTGGCGCACGTCGTCCAGCTTCGTGCCCTCGCGGACGTACAGGCCGAACTCGACGGGGATGACGATCTCGCTGCGGATGGCGAGTGGCTCGCCGGCGATCAGTTCGTCGAGCGTGGCGGTCACGCCGCCCTCGACCGAGTTCTCGATGGGCACGACGGCGCCGCTGACCTCGCCGCGCCGCACGGCCTCGATCGCCTCACGCACGCTGCTGAACGCCACCGCCTCTTCGTCGGTGATGGTTCGCAGCGCCTGATGGGTGAACGTCCCCGCGGGACCGAAGTATCCGAGCACGGGGCCATCCTTGCACGGGACGGCACCTCGGCTCGCTCGCTCCCGCCCCGCGAACACCCTCCTGACCGCTGCGCGCCTGACGCTCAGAACGTGGCGTCGCGGGTCTCGGCCATGCGCCAGAACACGACGGCTGAGATCAGGCACAGCGCCACCATCACGGCCAGGAACACCCACTCGGTGCCGGCGCCGATCATTGCCATCGCCAGCACCGGTGCCAATCCGCCGAACACCGCCACGGCGATGCCGTAGGGCAGGGAGATGCCCGCGGTGCGGACCTCGGGCGGGAACTGCTCAGCCATCACAGCGGCCAGCGAACCGGCGTAGGCGGCGAGGAACACGGCGCTGACGAGGACGGCGACGAGCAGGCTGCCCAGCGTCGTGCCCATGCTGAGGTACAGCGGCACGAACGTCACGGCGGAGCCAAGGGCGAAGAACAGCAGCATGGGGCGGCGGCCGATCCGGTCGCTCAGCCAGCCGGAGAAGGGTTGCAGCACGGTGAACAGGGCGAGCCCGAGGAGAGCCGCGACCTGCGCCTCGCGCAGTTCGATGCCGGTGGAGAGGTGGGCGATCGACGGCAACGACACGAACCAGAACTGCACCAGGGCGGTGCCGGCGGCCACCAAGCCGACGACCCGCAGCGCCGAGAGCGGGTGCTTGCGGAAGACCTCCGTGAGCGGGCGCTTCGCGATCTCGCCGCGGGCCCTGACGCCGGTGTAGGCGTCGGTGTCGGGCACCCGCAGCCGCATCCACAGGCCGACGACACCGAGAAGGCCGCCCAGCGCGAAGGCCGCGCGCCAGCCCCACGACGTGAGGTCGGCCGGGGGCAGCGTGGCGAACATCACGGCGGCCAGCAGCGAGGCGGACAGCGTGCCCGCCCCGACGGAGACCTGCTGCCAGGAGCCTGCCCAGGCGCGGCGCCCGGCCGGGGCGTTCTCGACCAGGAAGGCCGACGACGTGCCGAACTCGCCCCCCGCGGAGAAGCCCTGCACGCAACGGGCAAGCACCAGCAGGAGGGGCGCCACCACACCCACCTGGGCATGGGTGGGCAAGATCGCAATGACGAAGCTCGCCCCAGCCATCAGGATGATCGTCAGCGTCATCCCCGCCCGGCGGCCATGACGGTCCGCATAGGAGCCGAGCACCGCGCCGCCCAGGGGCCGGAAGAAGAACCCCACCGCGAACACGACGAAGGCAGACAGGATGCGGGCCAACTCATCCTCCTGCGGGAAGAAGGACACGGCGAGATAGGGGGCGAAGAAGCCATAGACAGACCAGTCGAACCACTCGACGAGGTTCCCGATCGTGCCGGCGGCCAGTGACCGCCGCTTCACCGCTTCTGGGGTGACCACGCCTTCCATGCACGCCCTCCTCGGCCGATGACAGACCACATTGTCGCAGCCTCCCGGGGTTCGGCGGAACACACGCACCCAGAGGGTGACCCCTCCGCCCCATAGTGTTTCTCTGGACACCACCGCAGCCAGAGGATTCCCCTTGGAAGGAGTGACCATGGTCAACAAGTCCATAGACCTCACGGCGATGCTGAGGGCCTCGCGACAGGTCGAGGCCAAGCACCACCAGATCCACAACCTCCAGAACCGACTCCAGGCTCAGATGAACGATCTCGCGTCGCGCTGGCAGGGCAGCGGCTCCCCCGCGCTCCAGAGCGGCCACCGCGCCTTCGACACCGAGTTCGAGAAGGTGAAGGCCGGCCTGGACGAGATCCACCACAAGCTCGTCGAGGCCCTGAACAGCGCAGGGGCTACGACTAGGAGTACGAGGCGACAGCCACTCGGGTCCATGACCTCAGCAACGCTGACGCAGGAACGGACGTGAGGGCTTCATGACCGACCCGACCACCTACTCGGCTGCCTCCCCCCAAGACGGCATCAACGCCCTCGCCGCCGCACACCGGGAGCTCACGGACCTGCTGGAGCAACTCGATGGCGAGCTGTCTACATCGGTGGGGCAGTGGGACGACAATGCCCGCGTGGCCTACCAGGGGGCCCAACTGCAGTGGGCCGCCTCCTCGAAGCGCCAACAAGAAATCGTGCAGCGCCTCGTCGACGTCGCCGAGCAGTCCTAGCAGTCAGCGCTTTCGCGCCAACGCCCTGGCGCGGGCGAAGCAGAAGATGCCATACATGATCAGGCCCGCGGCCACGAGCAGCAGGATCGCCACACCGAAGGGCAGTTCGACGAGCTTCTTCAGCGCACCGTCCAAGCCGCCCGCCTCCTCGGGGTTGCGGGTGACGACGGCCACGACGAACAAGACGCCCACGACGCCGATGGCGACGCCCTTGGCCACGTACCCGGCCGTCCCGAGCATGCCGAACGTGCGGCGCGTCTTGCCGGTCACGTCGACGTGCTCCATGAA
>DURG01000189.1 GCA_012837465.1 Propionibacterium sp.
CGGGAGTACTTCGCCTCCCACGTCTACGCCCAGTTGACCGTCGACGACACCACGGCCGACCCGGCCCTCCTCAGCCCACGCAGCCGGGTGGACCTGGTGAAGGAACGCTTCGGTGCGCTGCAGGGCGACATCGTCTACCGGATCGAGAACTCCGCCCTGTTCGACGCCGCGGTGCCGCAGACCCAGCGCTTCGAGTTGGCCCTGATGGCCTGGGACGAGCTGTCACCCCAAGCGACTGAGCTCGCCACCGAGGTGGAGGCCGCCTTCGACGAGGCCCGCCGCCACGCCGAGGCCGTCGGGCTGGACCACCTCCCAGAGACGGCCCGCAACTCCGGCCGACGCGCGGCCCGCGCCGCCCACGCCGCGCTGCACGGCGGCACCGTTGGGGAGCGGGAAACGGCCCGACGCCGAGTCGCCGACATCCTCTCATCCCTGGCCCTCTACTACCTTCCGCCAGTCGACCCGTCGACGCCCAGCCTCATCGGCGAGCGCAAGCAGATCGAGCCGCGATGATCCCGTGGACCCCCATCCCGCCGGACGCGCCCCTCAAGGACCTGTGGGGGCAGAGCTTCTTCGCCGATGCCGGCGACGGACGCGCGATGCTGCTGACCGTTTCCATCTCCCCCGTCGCAGCCCGACCGGCGGCAGGCGAGCCGCGCCCCGACGAACGGCTGCGGGTCACGAGCCACGCCAGCTTCGGCTGGCGCCGGCGGCGCAACGAGTTGCTGCCCGACTACCTCCCCATCTCCGGCGCCTGCATCCCGCACGGCATGGTCCCCCGCCGGGTGGTCACCGTCCCGGCGCTCGAATGGCCCGCCCACGGAGCGCCGCGCATCCGCACCGAGGGCCGGATGCTCACGTTCCGCGACCTCGTCCAGCACGGCCCACCCGCCTCAGTGCGGCTCCAAGGTGCCCTTGCCATGGCCGACGAGGTCAAGACCACCTATGGGCGCATGCTGGCCGATGTCGCCTACCGCATCGAGCAGTCCGCGCTGTTCGACTCGGCCGTGCCCACCACCCGTTCGTTCGACAACGCGCTGCGGGTGTGGGACGAACTCGACCACTCGTCGGCCGGCGAGGAGGACGTCGTGCGCCTCGCCGGCACCCTCAAACTCGCGTTCCAGACCGCCAGGGCCCACGCCGAGGCGCTCGGCCTGGACCACCTCCCCGTCGCCTCCCGGGCCGACGCCCGCAGGGCCGCCAGCGCCGCCCGCCTCGCCGTCTGGGCCAAGACCGACGGCGAGCGCGCAGCCGCCCAGGAGCAGGTGGTCAGGATCCTGCGCTCGCTGGCCCTGTACTACCTGCCGGACCCGGATCACGTGCCCCTCCAACTCACGCGGTAGCCCATGGCCCCCGGCCATCACCCAGAACCAGCGCAGGGCCGCAAAGGCCCCACTGGATATTCGTTGAACTCTCAACTAGAATGGCTCCATGAGCGAACACGAAGAGCACTCCGAGGGAGGCGTCTACTCCGCCAAGGGCAAGGAGTTCAGCCGCGACACCCGTTACATCGAGACCCGCATCGTCAAGGAGCCCCGGGAGGGCACCGACGACTACCCCGTCGAACCGAACCGCTACCGCCTGATCGCCGCCTACGCCTGCCCCTGGGCGAACCGCGCCATCATCGTGCGCGACCTCCTCGGCCTGCAGGACGTCATCTCCATGGGCAACCCCGGCCCCACCCACGACGCCGACTCCTGGACGTTCGACCTGGACCCCGACGGCATCGACCCCGTGCTCGGCATCCCCAAGCTCAAGGACGCCTACGAGAAGCGCATCCCCGGCTACCCGCGCGGCATCACCGTGCCCGCGATGGTCGACGAGACCACCGGCGAGGTCGTCACCAACAACTTCCCGCAGATCACCGAGGACCTCTACTTCGAGTGGCAGGAGTTCCACCAGGACGACGCCCCCAACCTCTGGCCGGATGACCTCCGCGAGGAGATGGAGGAGGTCATGCAGCGCATCTACACCGAGGTCAACAACGGCGTGTACCGCTGCGGCTTCGCGGGTTCGCAGGAGTCCTACGACGCGGCCTACGACCGCCTGTGGACGGCGATGGACTGGCTCGAGGAGCGCCTCGCCGACCGTCGCTACCTCATGGGTGACAAGATCACCGAGGCCGACGTGCGCCTGTTCACCACCCTCGTGCGCTTCGACGCGGTCTACCACGGCCACTTCAAGTGCAACCGGAACAAGCTCACCGAGATGCCCAACCTCTGGGGCTACGCCCGGGACCTGTACCAGACCCCCGGCTTCGGCAACAACGTGGACTTCGAACAGATCAAGGACCACTACTACGTCGTGCACACCGACCTGAACCCGCTGAGCATCGTGCCCAAGGGTCCCGACCTGAGCGGCTGGGACACCCCGCACGGCCGGGAGTCCGCAGGCCGGTAGTCGGTCATGAACCGGGCGCTCTCGACGGAGGAGGGCGCCGTCCGGTCGAAGTGCCACCGGGCAGTCCTACACTGGGCCAATGCCCGAACTGCCTCCGTGGACGTTGGTCGCCACCGACGCCCCCATCGAACGGTTGTCGGGCCACACCCTCGTGCTCGCGTCACGCGGTGACGCAGAGTCGCACGTCACCGTCGTCAAGATCGTGGTGGGCAAGCCCGCCCGGCGCATCCTGACGACGACCACGCACGCGCGCGTCACCCACGCAGCGCTGGGGGAACCCGGAAGGCCACGCTCCCTGCGGGTGCCGGCATGGCTCCGCCTCGACGACCTGGTGCGCGAGCGCCTCTCGGGCGGCACGCTGGAGCAGGCGCTCGTGGTGCCGGGCGTCCGCTGGGGCACCGGTTCCCTGTTCCGGACGGCCGAGGCCACCGCGGTCACGCGCACCGGCGCCGGGGAAGTCGCGTACGACGCCAGCCAGATCCTGGCGAGGCTGAACCCGTCGGCCCCCGCCGAGGACGAGCACTCCCCCGAGGCGGCACGCGCCCGCGTCGACCGGGTCAAGGAGGCCTTCGGCGCCATGAAGGCCGACGTCCTCCAGCGCATCGAGCAGTCAGCGCTGTTCGACCCCCACGTGCCGCTGACCCGCCAGTTCCAACTGCTGCTGATGCGGTGGGACGACGAGCAGGCCACGCTGGGCGCGACCGCCCTGGACCGCCTGTCCTTCGAGGTGGAGTTGGCCTTCGACACGGCCCGGGACCACGCCGAGACCGTCGGCCTCAGGCACCTCCCGTCGACGGCGCGGCCCGCCGCCCGACGCGCCCTCAAGGGCGCCAGGCTCGCCCGCCGCTCCACGAGCGAGGGTGAACGGGAGGCAGCGCTCACGCAGGTGCAACGACTCCTGGAGCCGCTCGCGCTCTACTACCTCCCGGCCCCCGAAGACGTCCCCGGCATGCTCGGCGGGCCGCGCCGACTTGAGGGTGGCCAGTGATCTACCTCAAGGACTACGACAACCGCCGCCGGATCTGGCACGCCGGCCGGCCGGACCTCCGGTTGGGCGAAGCCGAGGGCCTGGCCCTGATCCTGGCCGAACATACGGGCACGCGGACCGATCGGGACCAGGACCTCCACGTCGTCGAGGTGCTCCCCGGCTCCGACGACGACGAGGTGCTGGTGCGCTACGGGGACCTGGGCGAGCGCCGCGGCCCCCGGGAGGTGGAGCTGCCGAAGTCGAGGCGCCTCGACGACTTCGCCACCAAGACCTGGGGCGAGGGGGTCACCCGTGCGCTCGTGACCCCGGGCGTGCGCTGGGCGAAGGGCCACCCCGTCCAACGGATTGCCCTCCTCGCCACACTCTTCGCAACAGCCCTGCTGGCCGCGTTCCTCCTGGGCGACTTCCTCACCCCCGTCGCCTGGTTCCTTCCCCAGGCCGCCGCCGTCTACGCAGCCTTCTCGCTCCTGAGGCCTGGGGCGCCCACCGCCATCCACCGGGAGGGCAACAAGAAGCCCTACAAGGACGGCGAGGTGCGCATGCGGGTCGCCGAACTGCCCGTCACCGAGCCGGACGACACCCTGGCCATCGGCGCTGTGCCCGCACCGGCCGACCGGCGAACCGCCCTCGAGCGCGTCGAGGCCACCAAGGCCGAGTACGGCGCCCTCCTGACCGACCTGGCCTACCGCATCGAGAACTCGGCGCTGTTCGACCCCGCCGTCGGACAGACCCGGGAGTTCGCCCTGCTCCTCGCCCGCTGGGACGACGAACACCGCAGGCTCCCGGCGGACGAACTGGGCACCCTCTCCCGGGAGGTCCAGGTCGCCTTCGACGCGGCGCGCGCACACGCCGAGGTGCTCGCCATCGCGCACCTGCCGGAGAGCGCCCGCGAGGACGCGTCCCGCGCCGCCAAGGCCGCCCGCCTCGCGCAGGAATCCACCGTCGACGGGGAGCGAACCGCAGCGCTCGAACGGGCCAACGAGATCCTCGCCACGCTCGCCCTCTACTACCTTCCGACCCCTGGCGAGGCCCGGAAGGCGCTCGGCGGCCCAGCCAGGGAACTCGAGTGAGCACCGGCAATGAGCGGGTGCCGGCCCTGTGGACGCAGGTACCGATCGACACTCCGGTGGCCGATGTGCTCGGGCTGTCGTTCATCGCCATCGACGAGGCCTGGAGCAGCGTCGTCTTCGACGTGCGCGCCCACAAGGGCCGCGACGACGTGGCCGTGATCCGGTGCGGCTCGCTCGGCAGCAAGGAGTTACCCCTACGGATTCAGGTGCCCCTCCTCCGCCGCCTGGACGACGTCATGGCCGAGTACCGGAAACTGCACATCTCCCGCATTGTCCGGGTTCCCATCATCCGCTGGCCCGGGCACCTCACCACCTCCGCCCCAGTGCCAATCGCGGGAATGGCCTTGGGCGTCCCGCTGGTGCTGCTCCTCGGCCCCACCGGTCCCTATGCATGGATCGCAGCGGTGGTGTGGGGGGCGGCGCTCATCGCCGTCGTCCTCGGGCTCCAGAGGTGGGGCCCGGCCACCGCCATCGCTGCCAGCGACGGCTCTGGGCCGTTCCGCGACGACCACGTCCACGCCATGGTGCGCCGCGCCATCCCGGCCAGCCCCCCATCCAGTCTGGCGATCGGCACCGTGGGCGCGCCCGTCACGCGGGCCGAGGCAGAGGCACGCGTCGCCCAACTGAAGGCGAAGTACGGCGGCCTCCTCTCCGACCTCGTCTACCGCATCGAGAACGCGGCGCTCTTCGACCCCGCCGTGCGCCAGACCAGGGAGTTCACGCTCCTGCTCGCCAGGTGGGATGACGAGCATGCCCGGCTGCCCGGCGATGAGGCGGCCGCTCTGGCCCGGGAACTGGCGTTGTCGTTCGACACCGCGCGCGCCCATGCCGAGTCAGTGGGCCTCGCCCACCTCCCCACGGGATCGAGGACGGAGGCCGGCCGGGCCGTGAAGGCGGTGCACCTCGCCCGCGGCGCGAGCACCGACGGCGAGCGTGCCGCCGCGATCGGCCAGGTCAACCGCATCCTCGCCTCACTCGCGCTGTACTACCTGCCGGATCCGGTGGAGACGAGGCAGGCGCTCACCGGGTCCCGTCCCCAACTCGGGCCGGGCTAGCGCCTAGACTGCAGCCGTGAGCAACGACGACGGCAGGAAGCGCCAGCTACGCATCTGGCTGCTGGTCGTCGCCCCGCCCCTCCTCATGATTCTGCTGGCCATGTCCACGGGCTTGGCCCCGCTTCGGTTCCTGGCCATCCTGTGGGCCGTGGGCGCGGTGGCCGTCGCACTCGGTTACTCCTCCCAGCAGAAGCAGGTCGAACCCCCATCCCCGGCCGGGCGGAGCGGGCCGGCCCCGGCACAGCCGTCGGAGGCCGCCGAGATCTCCAGCGCCATCGTCCGGGTGGCCTCGGTGAAGGCCGAGTACGGCTCCCTGCTGGGCGACATCGCCTACCGGATCGAGAACTCCGCACTCTTCGACGACGCGGCTCCGCTCACCCGCGAGTTCCAGTTGGCGCTCATCCGGTGGGACGACGTGCAGGCCACCGCAGACGTCCCGACGCTGCAGCGTGCCTCCGCGGAGGTGGAGTTGGCATTCCGCACGGCGAAGTCGCACGCCGAGACCGTTGGCCTGTCCCACCTGCCGACGACGAGCGCGCAGCACAAGGCGGAGAAGGCACTCAAGGCAGCTCACCTCGCCGAACGGGCGCCGAGCCAATCCGAGCGAGAGGCCGCGCTGGCCCAGGTGGCCCGACTCCTCGACTCCATCGCGCTGTACTACCTGCCCTCACCCGCGGACGTGCCGCGGATGCTCGGCGGCGCCCGCCCGGAACTGGACCACTAGCCCCGTTCTGCGCTGCTCAGTTGCGCCATCGGGTCAGAGGCTGGTCAGCACGTCGTCGAGCATGCGCTCGGTGAGGCGCCCGGTGAAGGTGTTCTGCTGACTGACGTGGTAGCAGCCGACGAGCGTCACCTCGCGGCCCTCGGGGGTGCGCAGCGTGGCGCGAGCACCGTGGCCGAACTTCGGCTTGGGCCTGGGCGACTCCCACCCCGCGTGCCGGACGGCGGCCAGCGTGGCGTCCCAACCGATGCCGCCCAGGCACATGATCGAGCGCACGTAGGGGGCGGAGAAGGCGAGGTCCGCGTCGAGCCAGGGCGCGCAGGTGTGGCGCTCCTGGGTCGTCGGTTTGTTCTGCGGCGGGGCGCAGCGCACGGTGGCGACGATGCGCACGCCGTGGAGTTCGAGCCCGTCGCCGGCGTGGGTGGAGCTGGGCTGGTTGACCATGCCGACGCGGTGCAGCGCCGCGTAGAGCCAGTCGCCCGAGCGGTCCCCGGTGAAGTTGCGGCCCGTCCGGTTCGCCCCGTTCGCAGCGGGCGCGAGGCCGACGATCAGCACCGGCGCGTCGATGGGACCCAGCGCGGGCACCGGGCGACCCCAGTACGGTTGCGCCGCGAATGACGCCCTCTTCTCGACGGCCACCTGCTCGCGCCAGTCCACGAGGCGCGGGCATGCCCGGCACACGGAGATCCGGGCCGCCACCTCGTCGGCCGACGCACGCCCTGACAGCGCCAGCACGTCGTCGGCCGTGTGTGCGACGGGGGTGTCGGGGTCGGCAGGATCCCCCGGCCAGCCGGTGCCCGGCGGCACGGGTGAGGGGAACGGAATCCCCGTCACGGGATGGGGCAGCAGCACGGCGTCGCTCATGGACAGAGACTACGACGAATGGCCGCAATGGAACTCCACTAGGCTGGGGGCATGCCCAAGCGTCAGTATGAGGTCCTTCCCGGCAGCCACGGATCCCGGGTGCGGGTGAAGGCCCGGGGCGGGGCGGTGCTCCGCGATCCGCGCATCAACCGCGGCACCGCCTTCACACACGAGGAGCGCGAGAAGCTCGGGCTGGTGGGCCTGCTCCCCAGCCACGTCACCGCCCTCGAGGGCCAGTTGCACCGCACCTACATGCGGTTCAAGCGCGCCGCCACCCCGCTGTCGAAATTCTCGTACCTGCAGGGCCTGCGCGAGCGCAACTCCACCCTCTTCTACCGCCTGCTCAGCGAGCACCTCGAAGAGGTCATGCCCATCGTCTACACCCCCACCATCGGCGAGGCCATCAAGGCGTTCTCCTTCTGGTTCCAGTCCATCGACGGCGTGTTCCTGTCGATCGACCACGCCGATCAGGTCGAGGCGTCGCTGCGCGCCACGCAGATCGCGCCGGAGGACCTCGACATCCTGATCGTGACGGATTCCGAGGGCATCCTCGGCATCGGCGACCAGGGCGTCGGCGGCATCCAGATCTGCCTCGGCAAGAAGTCGCTGTACACCGCGGCCGCGGGCCTGGATCCGGACCGGATGCTCGCCGTCGTGCTCGATGTGGGCACCGACAACCTGAGGCTCCTCAACGACGAGTTGTACCTCGGCGAGCGCCACGCCCGCGTGCGCGGGGAGCGCTACGACGCGTTCGTCGCCTCGTTCGTGGAGGCGGCCACCAAGGTGTTCCCCAACGCGATGATCCACTGGGAGGATTTCGGCGCCAGCAACGCGCACCGCCTCCTCGACACCTACCGAGACCAGATCTGCACCTTCAACGACGACATCCAGGGCACCGCGGCCGTCGTGGCCAGCGCGATCCTGGCCGGCGTGCAGTCGAAGCACGAGAAGCTGAAGGACCAGCGCTTCGTCATCCACGGCGGCGGCACCGCAGGCGTCGGCATCGCCGACCTGCTCATCGACCTGCTGGTGAAGGAGGGCCTGACCCGCGAGGAGGCGCACGGCCTCTTCTGGCTGACGAGCAGCAAGGGTCTGGTCACCGACGATGCGAACAAGCGGTTCCGCGACTTCCAGCGCCCCTACGCCCGCCGCACGGGAGAACTCCAGGACTGGGAGCTCGACGAGCCGGGCGCCTATGAGTTGGCCGACGTCGTGCGCAACGTGCACCCCACCGTCCTCATCGGCACCTCGGGCCAGCCGGAGGCGTTCACGGAGGAGCTCGTCAAGGACATGGCCTCCCACGTGGAGCGGCCGCTGATCCTGCCGCTGTCAAACCCCACGACGCTGGTCGAGGCCCTGCCCGAGGACCTCCTCAAGTGGACCGACGGCAAGGCACTCATTGCCACCGGTTCCCCGTTCGGCCCCGTGCACCGCGACGAGGCGACCTACACCATCGCGCAGGCCAACAACGCACTGGTCTTCCCGGGCCTCGGCCTGGGCGTGGCCGTGTGCAAGGCGGAGCGGGTCACCGATTCGATGATCGCGGCGTCGGCGCAGGCGGTCGCCTCGCTGTCACAGGTCCACGAACCCGGCCAGTCCCTGCTGCCGAGCATCAACGACCTGCGCCGCGTGTCGGCCACGGTCGCGATCGCCGTCGCGAAGGCCGCAGAGGAGGACGGGGTCGCCCGCGAGCCGCTGACCAACCCGGTCCAGCAGGTCTTCGAGGCCATGTGGATGCCGAGCTACCCCGAACTCGTCTTCGACGACGAATAGCCGCGCGAACGACTAGAGCGTGGCGCGCAGGGCCTTCAGGCGGGCGAGCGAGGACTCGCGGCCCAGGATCTCCATCGACTCAAAGAGCGGCGGGGAGACCTTGCGGCCCGAGATCGCCACGCGGATGGGCGCGAACGCGAAGCGCGGCTTGATGCCCATCCCCTCGACGATGCGCTCCTTCAGCCCGGCCTGGATGGAGTCGGTGTCGAACGCCACGGACTCGGTCACGGCGATCGCCGCGTCGAGCACATCGGCCGCGTTGTCGGCCAGGCCGGCCATGGCGTCCTGGTCAACGGTGAGCTCACCGTCGCTGACGAAGAGGTAGTCCAGCTGGGGCAAGGCGTCCTTGAGCAGCACGAGGCGCTCCTGGATGATCGGCACCGCCTTGCGCAGCACCTCGACCTGCTCCTCCGCCGGGGTCCAGTGGGCCTCCTCGAAGGCGATGATCCGGTCCGCCAGGTCCTCGGCGCTCAGCGAGCGGATGTAGTGGCCGTTGAGCCAGTCGAGTTTCTTCAGGTCGAAGATGGGGCCGACGGTGTTGACCTTGGCCCAGTCGAACTCCTCGACGAACTGCTCGAAGGCCTTGACCTCCTGCTCGTCGTCGCCGGCGTAGCCGAGCAACTGGAGGAAGTTGCGCACGGCCTCGGGCAGGTAGCCCTCGTCCTTGAACCACATCAGGCGGGCGGCCGGGTTCTTGCGCTTGGAGATCTTCGACTTGTCGGTGTTGCGCAGCAGCGGCATGTGGGCGAATGCCGGGAGGTCCCAGCCCAGCCACTGGTACAGCAGGATGTGCTTCGGGGTGGACGAGATCCATTCCTCGCCGCGCACGATCGTGTTGATGCCCATCAGGTGGTCGTCGACGACGACGGCCATGTGGTAGGTCGGGAAGCCGTCGGCCTTGAGGATCACCTGGTCGTCCGGGCGGGGCGCCTTGACCTCGCCGCGGACGATGTCGGTGAAGGTCAGCGGCACGTCGTCGGGGATGAGCATCCGCACGACGGGCACGTCGGAGAAGCCGGGCAGGGCGGCACGCTCGTCGCGCGTCATGCCGTGGCAGAGCCGGTCGTAGCCGGTGACGGGCGACTTGGCCAGCTCCTGCTCCTTGCGCAGCTCCGCGAGGCGCTCGGACGAGCACCAGCAGTGGTAGGCGTGGCCGGCCTCGATCAGCTGGTCGACGTACGGGCGGTACGTGGTGAGTCGTTCCGACTGGCGGTAGGGGCCGTGGTCGCCGCCGACGTGGGGGCCCTCGTCGGGCTGCAGCCCGAGCCATTCGAGGGATTCGTAGATCTGTTCCTCGGAGCCGGCCACCAGCCGTGCCTGGTCCGTGTCCTCGATCCGCAGCACGAACTGGCCACCGGTCTTGCGGGCCCAGGCGAGGTCGAACAGCGCCATGAAGGCGGTGCCGACGTGGGGGTCTCCGGTGGGCGACGGGGCGACGCGGGTGCGGGCGGGAATCACGGTTTCGCTCATAGTGTCCCCAGCCTATCGTCACGGGTGGGGGCCGCGGTCATGTCGAAACCCGGGAGGGCGTGTCACACTTGATGACTATGAGCATGGAACCCGCCCCCACGCCGGCCTCGGCCATCGAGCGTGCCCGCAAGGTCGCCGAGGAGGCGCTGTCCGGCTCCGCCACGAACGACCCCGAGCTGAAGGCTGTCCGGGACAAGGCGAGGCAGGACATCGGCGACCTCCCCGCGGAGACCCCCGCGAAGCTGACGCGCACCCTTTCCTACCTGCTGGACGACCTCGTCCAGGTGCCCGGCACCAAGGTGCGGGTTGGCGTCGATCCGCTCCTGTCGCTGGTCCCGTGGGCAGGCACCGCCGTCGGCGGCGTGTTCGGCGGGGTGATCCTGCTCGACGCCATCAGGCTGCGCGCCCCCGTCTCCGTGATCGCACGTATGGGCGCCAACACCATCGTCGACTGGCTGCTCGGCATGGTCCCATTCGTGGGGGCCGTCTTCGACGCCGCCTTCCGGGCCAACAAGAAGAACCTCAAGCTCCTCAACCGCAGCATCGAGAACCGCGAGTTGGTGCGTCAGGCATCAGTGAAGTACTGGGTGGGTGTCGCGGCCCTCGTCGCGCTGCTGATCAGCATCATCGTGGCCATTCCGATCCTCGTGATCATGGGGCTCGCAGACCTCATCAACACCCCCTAGCCGGAGCGTGCTAACTTACCCGCATGACTGACCCCTCTGCCATGCCCTCGAACTTCATCTACGACGCCGTGCGCGCCGACGTGGAACAGGGCAAGCGCGACGGACGCGTCCAGACGCGGTTCCCACCCGAACCCAACGGCTACCTGCACATCGGGCATGCCAAGGCCATCGTCGTGGACTTCGGCGTCGCCGCGGATTTCGGCGGCATCTGCCTGCTGCGCCTCGACGACACGAACCCGGAAACGGAAGAGACCAGCTTCGTCGAGGCCATCATCAAGGACATCCAGTGGCTGGGCTACGAGCCCGCCGACGTCCGTTACGCCTCCGACTACTTCCAGCAACTCTACGACTGGGCGGAGCGGCTCGTCGAGAAGGGCCTGGCCTACGTCGACGACCAGGACGGCGAGGCCATCTCGGCCGGCCGCGGCGGCTTCGGCAAGCCCGGCGTCAACTCCCCCTACCGGGATCGCTCCCCCGAGGAGAACCTCGAACTGTTCCGCCGCATGCGCGACGGGGAGTTCGGCGAGGGCTCCCGCGTGCTCCGCGCGAAGATCGACATGAATCATGAGAACATGCAGATGCGTGACCCGGTCATGTACCGCATCCGGCGCGTGGCGCACCACCGCACGGGCGACGCATGGTCCATCTACCCCACCTATGACTGGGCCCACGGCCAGTCAGACGCCATCGAGGGCACCACGCACTCGATCTGCACGCTCGAGTTCGAGTCGCATCGCCCGCTCTACGACTGGTTCCTGGAGCAGCTCGAGGTCGTCGACGCCCCGCGCCAATACGAGTTCGCCCGGCTGGAACTGACCCACACCGTCACCTCCAAGCGCCGCCTGGCCAAGTTGGTCATGGACGGCGTCGTCGACGGCTGGGACGATGCCCGCATGCCGACGCTGCAGGGCCTGCGCCGCCGCGGCTACCCGGCCACCGCCATCCGCTCCTTCTGTCGCGAGGTGGGCACCACCCGCACTAACTCGCGCCAGTCCATCGAGGCCCTGGAGAGCTACGTGCGCCGCGAGCTCAACGCCACGTCGCAGCGCCGCATGGCCGTGCTCAACCCGCTCAAGCTGACGATCACCAACTGGCCCAAGGACGAATCCGGCGCCCCGGTGATCGAGAGGTTCGAGCTCACCAACAACCCGGAGCGCGCCGAGGACGGCACCCGCGAGGTGGAGTTCAGCGGCGAACTGTGGATCGAGCAGGACGACTTCCGCGAGGTTCCCCCGCCGAAGTACTTCCGCCTCTCCCCCGGCCGCGAGGTCCGCCTGCGCGGCGCCTACTTCGTCACTGCCACGGACGTGGTCAAAGACGACAACGGCGAGGTCATCGAGGTGCTGGCCACCTATGACCCGGCGTCGAAGGGCGGCAACTCCCCCGATGGCCGCAAGGTGAAGTCGACCATGCACTGGGTCTCGGCAGCGCACGCGGTGCCGCTGAAGGCCGCGCTCTACGAACGCCTCTTCACCACGGAGGCCCCCGGGGAGGCGACCGGTGAGGCGCTCGACGACCTCAACCCGGATTCCCGCAAGGTCGTGGAGGGCTGGGGAGAGGCGGCGCTGACCGACGCGCAGCCCGGTGAGGTGGTCCAGTTCGAGCGGCTCGGCTACTTCGCCACCGACCTCGACGAGGACATGGTGTTCCACCGCACCGTCGGCCTCCGCGATGAGTGGGCCGCCATCCAGAAGCGCGGCTAGCAAACTGACACAGCGATGCCCGGCCCCTACGTGGGCCGGGCATCGGCGTTGTCACGGATCTTCCCCTCCGGGTCGCCCCGGAATGCGAGAAGGGCCGCGCAGCAGCAGCTGCGCGGCCCTTCTCAGATCAGCAGATCAGTCAGATCACTTGAGGATCTTGGTGACGTTGCCTGCACCGACGGTGCGGCCGCCCTCACGGATGGCGAACTTGAGGTTCTCCTCCATGGCGATCGGCTTGTTGAGGTGCACGGTCATCTCGGTGTTGTCACCAGGCATGACCATCTCGGTGCCAGCGGGGAGCTGGACGACGCCGGTCACGTCAGTCGTACGGAAGTAGAACTGAGGCGAGTAGTTCGAGAAGAACGGCTTGTGGCGGCCGCCCTCGTCCTTGTTGAGGACGTAGACGTTGGCCTCGAAGTCGGTGTGCGGGGTGGTCGAACCGGGCTTGATGACGACCATGCCGCGCTCGACGTCTTCCTTCTTGGTGCCGCGGAGCAGCAGGCCGACGTTCTCGCCAGCGCGACCCTCGTCGAGGATCTTGCGGAACATCTCAACACCGGTGACGGTGGTGGTCTGCTTCTCTTCGCGGATGCCGACGAGGTCGACGGTGTCGCCGGTGTTGACGATGCCACGCTCGATGCGGCCGGTGATGACGGTGCCACGACCGGTGATCGTGAAGACGTCCTCAACGGGCATCAGGAAGGGCTTCTCGGTGTCGCGCTCAGGCTGCGGGATGTACTCATCCACGGCCTCCATGAGCTCGAGGATGGTCTTGGCCCACTTCTCCTCGCCGTTCAGGGCGGGGAAGGCAGCGACGCGGACGATCTTGGTGTCCTCGAAGCCCTGGGCGGAGAGGATCTCGTCGAGCTCCATCTCAACCAGGTCGATGAGGTCAGCGTCCTCGTCGTCGATCATGTCGCACTTGTTGAGGGCGACGACGATCGCGGGCACGCCCACCTGGCGGGCCAGGAGGATGTGCTCGTGGGTCTGGGCCATCGGGCCGTCAGTGGCGGCCACGACGAGGATCGCGCCGTCCATCTGGGCGGCACCGGTGATCATGTTCTTGACGTAGTCAGCGTGACCGGGGCAGTCGACGTGCGCGTAGTGACGCTTCTCGGTCTGGTACTCGACGTGCGAGATCGAGATGGTGATACCGCGCTGGCGCTCTTCCGGCGCCTTGTCGATCTGGTCGAACGCCGAGGCAGCGTTCCACTGCGGGTAGGCGTCGTGCAGCACCTTCGTGATCGCCGCGGTCAGAGTGGTCTTGCCGTGGTCGACGTGTCCGATGGTGCCGATGTTGCAGTGCGGCTTGGTCCGCTCAAACTTGGCCTTTGCCACGAGGGCTCCTTCTTGGATCTCGCCACGCACTCTGCGTAGCTCTAGATTTTCGGGCTCCCTGATCAGGACACAGGGAACTTCTTCATTTTTGTGCAGTGAGCGCCGATAGTCAAACCAGCGACGCCCACACTCAAGCGCACAGTCTAGCGCGCTCAGGCAACGAGCACGACTTCGCCCCCCGATCCGCAGCCCGCTGGGCTCACCGTCGAACCCGACGCCGGGCAGAGTGAACCTGTGCGGCTGCTCCCCCGCACAACTCAACGATGCCCGGCACGCCGTCGATCCTCCCGCCGGGCAGAGTGAACCTGTGCGGCTGCTCCCCCGCACAACTTCACATCGCCTCACGCTCACGGGCAGCCGGAGTTGTCCACAATTGAGGTGACTCGTGGTGATTCGCCTTCCCTTTTGACGATGAGTGGGGGTATGGAGAAAGTAGTCATGCCCCCAGAACTCATCGCGCTCGCCCGCCACCAGGGCGGCGTCTTCACGACGAAGCAGGCAGCCGAAGCCGGCATCACCCGCAACATCACCCAGCGATTCCTCGACGACAGCTTCTGGTGGCCGCTCGTCCGCGGGCTGTACTCGCTCAGCCCGGATCCCACTTGGGAGGGGCTCGCTTGGGGCGGCGTCCTGCTCGGCGGGCCAGGGGCCGCCCTCGGCATGGACGCGGCCGGTCACAAGCTCGGGCTCTGCGACGCCCCGGCCGTGCTCGACGTCCTCACGCCGTACCAGCGGAGGGACCGCGGGCCGTGGCGGTTCCACCGCACGACGCTGATCGACGCCCGCGGCGAGCCACCCGTCGCCCGCATCGAGCAGACCGCGCTAGCGATGTGTGCCCAGGCGACTCCGGGACTGTTGCTCGACAGGCTCGCCAAGGCGGTCACCTCGCGACGGACCTCTCCCCAACGCCTACTCAAGGCCGCGAGGGCGACTCCCAACCTGCGGCACCGGAGCCTCATCTGCGAGGTGCTCGGCGACGTCGCGGCTGGCGTCCACAGCGCCCTCGAGAAGCGCTACGCCCGCGACGTCGAGGCGCGGCACGGCCTCCCCACGGGTGAGCGGCAGGTGCGCCTCCAGCGCTCGCGTTTCTCTGACGTGACGTACGAGGCCCAGAAGCTCGTCGTCGAACTCGACGGCAGGCTCGGGCACGAGGGCGCCGACGCCTGGCGGGACTTCCGCCGCGACAACGCCAACGCCTTTCGCGGCTACGTCACCCTCCGCTTCGGGTGGGACGACGTCGCCAACCAGCCCTGCGCGGTGGCGCGTGGCGTCGCCGACATGCTCCGCTCCCACGGCTGGACCGGTGAGCTGGAGCGCTGCCCTGCGTGCCCCGTGGAGGCAAAGTGAACTTGTGCGGCTACTCCCCCGCACAGGTTCACTCTGCCCAAGCCCCGCCGTCAGTCCCCGGCTAGGCAGTGTGAAGTTGTGCGGCTGCTCCCCCGCACAGGTTCACTCTGCCCAAGCCCCGCCGTCGGCCCCAGCGAAAAAGCCGCC
>DURG01000190.1 GCA_012837465.1 Propionibacterium sp.
CCGCAGTACCTTGCGGGCCGCTACCGCGCGGAGTCGCTCCGCAGTGCGCTGGCCGGGGCGGGGGAGGCCCGCCACCTGGCCGTCCGGCGCACGCTCGCCGGCCTCGACCTGGCGCTCGTACCCGCGCCGCCGTCGACGACGGCCGACATCGACACACCCGCCGGGGCCTCCGCCTGGGGCTTCGAGGCACCGACGAACGAAGCGACTGGATTAGGGTGAAGCCGTGAACTTTTCCGCTGGGGTGACCACCGAGGACATCGACACCGATGCCCTCCTTGCCGCCGTGTCCGACGACAGGGCCGGCGCCGTCGTGAGCTTCTCCGGGGTGGTGCGCAACCACGACCACGGCAAGGCCGTCACAGGGATCGAGTACGTGGGCCACCCGTCGGCCGACGACGTGATGCGGGAGGTGCTGGCCGAGTTCGCCGATCGTGAGGGCGTCCACGCCATCGCCGCGCAGCACCGGATCGGCCACCTCGGCATCGGGGGAGTCGCGCTGTACGTCGCCGTGGCCGCCTCGCACCGCGCCCAGGCCTTCGGGTGCGCCTCGGACTTCGTGGACCGCGTCAAGGAGAAGCTGCCGATCTGGAAGAAGCAGTACCTCACCGACGGCACCCACGAATGGTCCCAGTGCCCATGACGGATCGGGTCCCGAGTGTTCGCGAGGAACGAGCGAATGTATCGAGGGACACCCCCCTCACCGCCGAGCAGCGAGAACGATACGTCCGCAACATCGACGTCGTGGGCATGGGCATCGAGGGCCAGCGGCGGCTGCTCGCCTCCAAGGTCCTGGTCATCGGCGCCGGCGGGCTCGGCTCGCCCGTCCTCACGTACCTGGCCGCGGCCGGGGTCGGCCGGATCGACATCGTCGACGGCGACCACGTCGAGCTCAAGAACATGCAGCGCCAGGTGATCCACACCGAGCTGGGCCGTAACAAGGCCGAATCCGCCGCCGAGCGCATGCGGGCCCTCAACCCCGACGTCACCGTCGGCGTGTTCCCCGAGTACCTCACGCACGAGCGGGCCGTGGAGTTGTTCCCCAACTACGACCTGGTGCTGGACTGCTGCGACACCTTCGGCGCGAAGTTCCTCATCTCCGACGCCGCCGCCGAGGTGGACGCGCCGCTGGTCTGGGCCACGGCCGTCGGCATGCAGGGCCAGTGCTCGGTGTTCGGCGTGCCCGACGCCCACGGCGAGTGCATCTACCTGCGCGACCTCATCCCTGAGGAGCCCGCGGTGGGCGACTACCCGCTCGCCGTCGAGGTCGGCGTCCTCGGGGCGATGGTGGGCCAGGTCGGCGCCCTCCAGGCGACGGAGGCCATCAAGCTGCTGGCCGGTTTCGGCGAGCCACTCGTCGGCCGGGTCATGGTGTTGGACGCCGCGCGGGCCCGCTGGTCCGTGCTGCCGCTGCGAAAGGTGACGTAGGTGTTGAGCGTTGAGGAGTACCTGGCCCGCATCGTCGGGCTGGCCACCGTCCTGCCCGTCGAGGACGTGCCCATCGGGGAGGGGGTCGGCCAGGTGTTGGCCGAGGACCTCCGCGCCCGCTTCGCGGTGCCGCCCTTCGACAACTCCGCGATGGACGGGTTCGCCGTGCGCGCCGCGGACCTCGCGCCCGGCGTGCGGCTGCGCGTCGTCGGCGACATCCCCGCCGGCGCCTCGTCGGCCCCCGAGGTGGGGGAGGGCGAGTGCGCCCGCATCATGACCGGCGCCCCGCTGCCCCCGGGCGCCGATGCCATCGTCCCCGTCGAGCTGACGGACCAGCCGATGGGCGACGCCCCGCTGCCCGCCGAGGTGGAGGTGCGCGAGGTCGTCTCCGAGGGCCAGCACGTCCGCCGTCGCGGCGGCGACGTCGCCGAGGGCGACATGGTGCTGAGGGCCGGCACCGTGTGGGGCCCCGAGGCCACCGGCGCCGCATCGTCGATCGGGTACGCGACGGTGCCGCTGCGCCGCCGCCCGAGGGTCGCGGTGCTGGCGACC
>DURG01000191.1 GCA_012837465.1 Propionibacterium sp.
CCGACGACGGGGAGGCCAGGCAGTTCGGTCGGCGCGCTCACCTGGGGCTCGCCGATGCGGTTGCCGTCTGCGTCGTAGGTGGCCCAGTAGAGCTCCTTGCGCCGCGCGTCCGTGGCGACCAGGAAGGCTGGGGTGTCCCTCGATACGTTCCCTCGTTCCTCGGGAACACTCGGGACCCGGGACGCCGGTTCCTCGGGAACACTCGGGGCCCGGGACGCCGCCCACTGCTTGGCGACGACGTCGAGCGAGCACACGGGATGGACGGGCTTGCCGCCCACCAGCGCGAGCGTGCGGGCGGTTGCGATGCCGACCCGCAGGCCGGTGAACGGCCCGGGGCCCATGCCGACGGCGAACTCGCCGACGTCGGTCAACGCGATGCCGGCCTGTTCGCACGCCTCGAGCACCGACGGCATGAGCGCCTCGGCGTGGGCACGGGTGTCGTCGACGATGACGCGGGCGACGGGGTCACCGTCGCGGGCGATGCCGACGGCCACGACGTGGCTGGTGTCGATTCCCACGGTCCAGGTCATGTGAGCTGCTCCCTGAGGGGGTCGAGGGCGCCGGCCCAGCGGGGGCCGATGCCGGTGAGGTAGACGGTGCGCTCGTCGGAGTCGAGGCCGCGCACGATGTCGATCTCGAGGCGCGAATCGGACAGCCATTCGGCCAGGCCGGAGCCCCATTCGACGATCGTGACGGCGTCCGAGAGCGAGGCGTCGAGATCGATGTCGGCCAGTTCCGCAGAGCCGCCCAACCGGTAGGCGTCGACATGCACGAGCGCGGGCCCGTCGCCGGGGTGCGGGTGCACGCGGGAGATGACGAAGGTGGGCGAGATGATCGGGCCGGTGACGCCCAGGCCCATGCCGATGCCCTGGGTGAGCGTGGTCTTGCCGGCGCCAAGATCCCCCGTGGCGACGATGATGTCACCCTTGCGAAGCAGCCGCGCGAGGCGCGCACCGAGGGCGTGCATGTGGTCCGCCGTAGGCACGTCGACGATCACGGGCAGGTCCCGGCCCATCGTGTATCCGTGGGGCACCTGCGCGGTGACCTCGAAGCCGTGCTCGCGCCACCAGGTGAGGATCTCGGGGAACTCCTCGCGGGCCATGATCTCGACGCGGCGCGCCCCCATGTCGACGGCGAGCGTCAAGGCGCCCTCGACGATGAGCTTCGCGACGCCCCTGCCAGCATGCTCGGGGGCGACGGAGACGCGGCGCAGGGTGGCCACGTCGCCGTCGACCTCGAGGAGCAGCCCGGCCACCAAGTGGCCGGCCACCTCCCCCACCACGCCGGTGCCGTCGATGAGGGCGCGTTCGATGTCGGCGACATCGTCGGTGAGCGCATCTGCGGGCGGGTCGACGGGGCGGCGCGCCGAGAACGCCGCGCGGATCACGCGCAGCAACTCAGGGGCGTCGCCGGGTTCGGCAACCCGTAGTTCGAGGTCATCGGTCATAGCGGAGAAATACTACGCCTTCCACGTTGGTTGAGCCCGGCTCGCTCTGCGAGCCGGTGTCGAAACCGCGAAGCATCCTTTGGGCAGCAATGGGCACTCAGGGATTTCGACACGGCCGCGCTGCTCGTTCCTCGCAGGCGACCGGCTCAATCAGCGTGATCACCAGCGCTCAATCAGCGTGATCACCAGCGCTTGCGGCCACGTCCTCCGCCGCGGAACCCGCCGCGACCACCGCGGGGGCCGTCGTGGCGACGACGCTGCTGCTGCCTGGGCGCGATGAGCGCTTGGTAGTCGGACTCCGGGATCGCGACCCCGGAGACGGGGCGGGCGCCGGTGGCCTCGCGGAGTTCCGGCGAGCCGGGCTCCACCTCGAGGGCCTCGGCGTTGACGCCGGCCTGGCCGAGCAGGCGCTTGGCCATCTTGCGCTGGTGCGGGAGCACGATGGTGCCCACGACGCCCTCGTGCCCGGCGCGGGCCGTGCGGCCGGCGCGGTGCAGGTAGTCCTTGGAATCGCGGGGCGGATCCACCTGCAGCACGAGCGTCACGTCGTCGACGTGGATGCCGCGCGCGGCGACATCCGTGGCGACGAGCACCGGCACGGTGCCCTCCTTGAACGCGGCGAGGATGCGGGCGCGGGCGCCCTGCGTCAGGCCGCCGTGGAGGCCGCCGGCCATGACGCCGGCGTCGCGGAGCTGGCCGGCGATGCGGTCCGTGCCCATCTGGGTGCGGGCGAACAGCACGGTGCGTCCGTCGCGGTTGGCGATCTCGGCGGTGACCTGGTTCTTGTGGTGGGGCTTCACCAGCAGCGGACGGTGCAGCATCGTGGTGACCGAGGCCTTCTCGGAGTCCACCTCGTGCGTGATGGGGTCGTGGAGGTACTTGCGCACCAGCGAACCGACGGCGTCGTCCAGCGTGGCGGAGAACAGCATGCGCTGCCCGCCCTCGGCGGGAGTGGCGTCGAGGATGGTGCGGACCTCGGTGAGGAAGCCCATGTCGGCCATGTGGTCAGCCTCGTCGAGGACGGTGATCTCCACCTGGCTGAGATCAGCAGCGCCCTGTTCGATGAGGTCGATGAGGCGGCCGGGGGTGGCCACCACGACGTCGACGCCGCGGGCGAAGGCCTTCAGCTGCGGGCCGTAGCTCATGCCGCCGGCGACGAGCGTCAGGTCGATGCCGACGGTGGCCGCCAGGGGCGACAGGTTGTCGGCGATCTGGAGCGCCAGTTCACGGGTGGGGGTCAGGATGATGGCGCGCGGCGAGCCCACCGGCGAGCCGGCGGCCAGGCGGGTCAGCATGGACAGGCCGAAGGCGAGCGTCTTGCCGGAGCCTGTTCGGCCGCGGCCGAGCACGTCGCGGCCGGCGATCGCGTCGGCGATGGTGGCCTGCTGGATGGGAAACGGCTCGGTGATGCCCTGCGCGGCAAGCACGCGGACGAGTTGCTCGTCGACGCCGAGTTCGAGGAAACCGGACGAGATCTCGCCCTGCACGCCCTCGGCGGTGGTCGCCTCCCAGCTCATCTGGTCGGCTTCGAAGTCGTCCTGGCCCCTCGATACATCCGCGCGGGCACTCGGGGACCGGAAATCCCCACGGTCACGGTCGCGGTCGAACGGACGGCGGCGCTCCTCGTGCCCACGGGGCTCGTACGAGTGGCGCGGTCCACGGCGGGGTCCCTGAGCGGACCGAGAGGGACGAGCGTCCGACGAAGGGCGCCCCCAGGAGTCGCTGCGGCGGTCGTCGCGCTCGAAGCGGGGGCGGTCGTCACGTCGGTCATCCCGATCGAAGCGGGGACGGCGGTCATCGCGGTCGTGGCGGTTGCCACGGCGGTCGTCCCGGTCGAAACGAGGACGACGATCGTCGCGCTCGTAGCGGGGACGGTCGTCGCGGTCGCGGCGGGGGCCACGGTCGTCACGTTCGAACCGGGGACGGCGATCGTCACGGTCGTAGCGGTTGTCCCGGCGCTCGTCGCGGCCGTAGCGCGGCCGGTCGTCGCGATCGCGGCGGGGGCCGCGGTCATCGCGATCGAAGCGCGAACGACGGTCGTCGCGCTCGTCGCGGCGCGGGCGGTCGCCCCAGTTCTTGGAGGGCCGATCGTTGCGGTCGTTGCTGCGCTCGTCGCGACGATCCTCCTTACGGGGCTCGTACGGACGGTCGCCGAACTGCAGCGCACGGCGCTGCTTGCGGTTGAGGGGCGCGTCGCCGCGCGGTTCGTCGCGACGGGCGCGACGCTGGGGGTTGAGGCCCTTGGCAGACCGCTTCTCAGCGGACCACCGGGCTTTGCGCTTCGGTGAAGACATGGGTGTTGGTGCCCTTCGAGGGGTAAATGCGCTCAGGGATCTGGTCCACCTGAGACTGGACTGCCCGCTCATAGGAAACTGTGGCGCACGTGCGCTCACGTGGCGCTCTTGCGGCGCCGTATCGGGCCAGTCAAGCTTACACCAAGCTGGCGCCGAGACCTATTCGGCCCCTGTGGCTGGAGAGCGACTGCCTCAGCAAACGGTGCAATCAGGCCGCAATGCGGTGGCCGCGCACCGACATCCGGATCGCCTTGCGGTAATGGCCGACCAGTTCGGCACAGACCTTCTCCCAGGTGCGCCCCAGGACCGATTCCCGCGCGGCCGTCGAGAACGCCGAGCGCTTCGCGTCGTCACCGATCAGGTCGACGACGTGGCCACGCATCGCGGCGAGATCGCCCGGGCGGTAGAGCCAGCCGGTGCGCGACTGGTCGATCAGGTCGATGGGGCCGCCACGACGTGGGGCCACGACCGGCAAGCCGGCGGCCTTGGCCTCCTGGATCGCCTGGCAGAACGTCTCCAACTCACCGGTGTGGACGAACAGATCCAGGCTGGCCAGCGCAACCGGCAGGTCCTCCCCCGTGAGCTGGCCGGTGAACACGGCGTTGGGCATCGTGGCCTCGAGCTGGCCGCGCAATGGACCGTCGCCGATCACGACGAGGCGGGTGTTCGGAATGGCCGCCACCGCGGCGAGGTCCTCGACCTTCTTCTCCGACGCGAGGCGACCCATGAAGCCGATCAGCCGTTCGCCGTGGGGCGCGTAGCGGGCGCGGAACCCCGCGTCACGCTTGGCGGGGTCGAAGCGCACCGAGTCCACGCCACGCCCCCACACGCCGACGCGGGGTACCCCCTGCTCGATGAGTTGGTCGCGCGCGAAGGTCGACGGGGCGAAGTTGAGCGTGGCCAGCGAGTGCACCTGGCGCAGGTGGTGCCAGAAGACGGGCTCCAGCGAGGGCATGCCGTAGCGCGCTGCGTACGTCGGGATCTCGGTCTGGTAGATGCCGACCATCGGGATGCCCATCTTCGCGGCGACGGAGGCGGCCTTGTAGCCGACGATGAACGGCGCGGCGAGGTGCACGACATCCGGGCGGAAGTTCGTGAGGATCCTCTCGATGTTGTGGTTCGTCGTGGTGACCACGCGCACCAGGTCATAGCCCGGCAGGCCGATGGAGGTGACGGGGACGATCGGGAATCCCAGGTAGTCCTTCGGGGTGCGATCTCCGTCCGCCGGGGCAATCACCATCGCCTCATGGCCGTTGGCCTTGAGGTGTTCCAGCACCCGAAGCACGGAGTTGGTCACCCCGTTGACGTTCGGGAGGAACGATTCTGCGACGATCGCGACTCTCACGCTCTCAGAATACCTGCCGGGATGAACTGAATGCCGTGGTCAGGACAACGCCACGTGAACGGCGGGTGACGACGACCCTCAGCCGTCCTCCGAGCCACCCTCCATGTCACCCATGGCACCGGGCGTCACCTCGGTGCCGTCCTCCAGGTGCTCATGGTAGGTGTCCTGCTCCTCGGTGAACTGCTTGACGGGCACCACCAGGTCGATGCTCTGCCCGTCGTCGAACTCGATGGTGCAGTTGAGTTCCTCGGAGCCGGCGGGCAGTTCGCGGGTGAGGTCCATCAACATGATGTGTGGGCCGCCGGGCGCGAGGTGCCAATGCTTGCCGGCGGGGACGGTGAAGCCGTCGGGCGCCTCCACCATGACCATCTTGCCCTCGTGCATCGTCATGGTGTGCAGTTCGGTGCGCGCGGCGACGTCGCCGCAATCGGCCTTGATCAGCTGGCGGTCCTCATCCGATGGGTTGGTGAGGTTGACGAACACCGCGGTCATGTCGGGGCGCTGGGCGCCGTCGGTCGTGCGGACCCAGGGGTCCGCCGC
>DURG01000014.1 GCA_012837465.1 Propionibacterium sp.
AAGGAGACGGAGACGCAGATGTCAACACCTACCCAGACCAAGACGGTCAGACCGTTTGGTTGGCGCGACAAGATCGGCTACCTGTTCGGAGATTTCGGCAACGACTTCACCTTCATGCTGCAGATGATGTTCTTCATGGTGTTCTACACCGACGTAATGGGCATCAATCCCGCGCATGTGGGTCTCCTGTTCCTGCTGGCGCGCCTCGCGGACGCTTTCACCGACGTCGGGATGGGCCGCCTGGTCGACTCACTCAAGCCCGGCAAGTCGGGCAGGTTCAAGCCGTGGATCCTGCGCATCGCCATCCCGGTGTCGCTGGCCGGCGCGATGATGTTCATGCCGTTCGTGGTCGACTCCAGCTACGGCGTGCGCGTGACCTACATGGTGGTCACCTACATCGTGTGGGGCTCGATCTTCTACACCATGGTCAACATCCCCTACGGCTCGATGGCCGCGGTCATCTCCAACAAGCCCGAGCACCGCGCGTCGCTGTCCGTGTTCCGCTCCGTGGGCGCGCAGTTGGCCTTCCTCCTGATCTCCGCGGTGCTGCCGCAGATCGTGTTCGTGACCAACGAGAACGGCGTGGACCAGCTCGACGCCACCCGCATGGCGCTGGCCGCCGTCGGCTGCGCCATCGCCGCGATCATCTGCTACGCCCTGTGCTACGTCAACGTCGAAGAACGCATCAAGACCGCGCAGAAGCCCAAGGGCGAGGGGGCCTCGTTCGGCACCATGATGAAGTCGCTGGGCAAGAACCGCCCGCTGATCGCGCTCGTCTGCGGCGCCATCATCTTCCTCATCGGCAACCAGATCGCCTCCACCACCACCGCCTACCTGTGGAAGGACTACTTCAACCAGGGCGGCATGATGTCGGTGGCGCAGATGGTCTCCATCGCCCCGGTGTTCGTGATCGCGCTGGTCGCCACCCGCCTGGCCATGCGGTTCGGCAAGAAGGAACTCATCGGCACCCTGCTGGCCGCCTCCGGCGTGATCTCCATCCTCATGTGGGTCATGCGCATCGAGAACGCCTGGCTGTTCATCGCCCTGTTCTTCTTCCTCTCCATCGGCGTGGGCATGTACAACACGCTCGTGTGGGCCGTCATCACCGACGTGCTCGACTACCAGGAGATCGCCACCGGTGAGCGCGACGACGGCACCGTCTACGCCATCTACTCCTGGAGCCGCAAGCTTGGCCAGGCCGCGGCGGGCTACGTCGTCGGCTGGGCGGTCGGCACCATCGGCTACGATTCCGACGCCGCGAAGGCCGGCGTCGAGCAGACCGTCGAGACCCAGAACGGCATCTACCTGCTGTATCTCGTGGTGCCGGGCATCCTGTACCTCGTCACCGCGGCGATCATGTTGTTCTGGTACCCGCTGGGCCGTCGCCAGGTGATGGCGAACTTCCAGACGCTCCAGGATCGGGCTGCCCAAGGCGTCGACTCCGCGCAGTCGGTCGACCCCGCCGCCGTCGACAACGTCCCCGCCGCCAGCGGCCCGACCCACGGCGAGACCGGCGCCCGTCGCGACAACATTGCCAACGATCCGACGGATCAGTAGCTCCCCTTGTGAAGACGGCCCCCGCTTCGGCGGGGGCCGTTCTCGTTGGTTGAGTCTGCGAGCGTAGCGAGCAGTGTCGAAACCGTTGGGTATGTGGTTCTGGTTGTTTGTTTGTTCGTCGGGTTTCGACGTGGTCGCGTTCCTCGCAAGCTCGGAGGCGACCGGCTCAACCAGCGTCGTTGGTTGAGCCGCTGCCCGCGAGGAACGAGCGGCGCAGCGTGTCGAAACCGCTGGGCGTTCGGTTCTGGTTGTTTGTTTGCTCGTCGGGTTTCGACGTGGTCGCGTTCCTCGCAAGCTCGGAGGCGACCGGCTCAACCAGCGGCTGTCAGGCGGGCAGGCCGCCCCGCTGGTCCTCCGTGCGGTGCAGGAGCTCGCCTGCGCGGGGAACGACCAGGGTGTCAGGATCCGCCTCGAAGGCCGCGATGTCGACCTCTGCGGGATCCAGATAGTTCAGGCTGATCCGCTCGACGACCTCGCGCGGGATGCCCGTCGCCAACGTCACCGTCACGCGGTTGGTCTCCACGCCCGTCTCGGGGTCGTAGTCGCCCAGGCCGCGCAGGTGCGTCGAGTGTGCCAACTCTCCCCACGGGTGGTCCTTGAACCGATCCCACTGCCCGACGAAGTACTGGCGGTTGTGGTAGCCGATCTCCTCGATGCCGGGGTGCATCACGGAGACCTCCTTGATGTGCGGGGCGTAGATGATCAGCTCTCCGCCGTCGGCGACCACCGGCTCCATCTTGTAGAAGCCCTTCGCGCCGGTCCACATGTCCTCGTACATCTCGGGGATGAGCGAGACCACGCGCTTGTAGGCCCGGGGCACATACTTCACGTGCACCTGGCTCGACACCTCGGCGCACGCCTCCCACGACGCGCGGGTGTCGCCGAACGCCATGAACTGCAGGTCATCCGCACCGGGCTTGACGATCATTCCCAGCAGTAGCTTGGTAGACGGGACGAGCTCGGCCGCCGCGTCGATCATCTGCCGCACCGGCGTGATGCCGACCGAACCGATCAGCTCGTAGCTGGTGATCAGCGCACCGACCCAGTGGGACATGTCGATGACGTCGTGGCCGGAGAGGCCGGGGAAGAAGTACTTGTTGCCGCCGGAGATGCCGACGACCTCGTGGGGGAGGACCGGGCCGAGCACCAGCGAGATGTCGGTGTCGACCACCATCTTGTTGACCAGCACCGTCATGGGGCGGTCGGTGAGGCGGCCGTCGGTGAGCTCGCCGATCTTCTCGGCGGGGATGGTGCCGAGGTTGGCGAAGGTGTCCTCGTCGCGCCAGTCGTGGTTGAAGATCTCCCATCCGGGGTAGGTCTCCTCGAACTTGCCGGGCTCGGAGCCCATGAGCTTCCCGATGGCCTCGTCACTCATGTAGTCGTGCGTGCCGAGCGCGATGACGACGCGCACGTCCTTCGGCCGATTGCCCAGGGCCTCGTGGATGTACTTCGAGACCTTGTCGACGGGGGCGTGCCGCGTTCCGTCGGGCACCACGAGCGTGACGCGCTTGCCGTCGAGGTCGTAGTCGCCGAGCTGCTCCAGCACGAACGCGCGGATCTGGTCGTCGGTGAGGGTCTCTGCTGGGCCGCCGAGGGAGGCGGCGTCGGGCAGGCCTGGGTACAGCTTCGTCATGCATCGAGGCTACCTTCCCGAGCCTGCGGACTCGATGAATTTCCTCCAGTTGCACTGCGCCCGCGTGGGCCACGCGGGCGCCCCTCCACTGGGGGAAAACCATCGACATGGCGGCCTGACCCAGCCCTGCGTTAGCGTGACAAACATCGATGTCGACCACAGGAGACCGCATGCTTCGACGCCTGGCCCCCGCCGCCGTCCTGTCCCTTGCCCTTCTCGCCGGCTGCGCCGGTGCGGGCGAGCCCGCGCAACCGGCAGAGACCATCACCGCCGACAGGACCGAATCCGTCCCTGCGCAGACAACTGAACCGGCGGCCGAGCCCACCGAGCCCGCACCCGGGACCACCGAGGCGAACGAGGACGCCTCGCCCACCCCTGAAGTTTCGGACGAGTCCACCGACGAGGCCACCTCGGGGGCGACGGCCGAGGTGGGCGACGCCAACCCAGACCTCGTCGACGGTGTCCGCACCAACGACTTCGGCCGCATGCCCAGGGACCTCGGCGGCATGCCGCAGAAGCGCGTCGAAACCAACCCGCAGGAACACCGCGCGGTCTTCCAGTACGAGCGCGAGGACAACCGGGCCAGCGCGCAGTTGATGGCCTACATCCCGGTCATCGACGGCGAACCCGCCCCGGTCTTCGAGCGCGGCGACGAGGGCTACATGACCGCCGTCGA
>DURG01000192.1 GCA_012837465.1 Propionibacterium sp.
ACCCGCGAGGTGCTGGACGCCATGAACGCCGATTCGGGCGTGGACCTGGCCGAACTCAAGGTCGATGGTGGCATGACCGCCAACGAGACCCTGATGCAGTTCCAGGCAGACATGCTCGGCGTCGACGTCGTGCGCCCCGTGGTCGCCGAGACCACCGCGCTCGGTGCTGCCTACGCCGCCGGCATCGCCGTCGGCTACTGGGAGGGCGAGCAGGACGTCATCGACAACTGGGCCGAGGACAAGCGCTGGACCCCGTCCATGGACCAGGACGAGCGCGAGCGCCTCTACCGCAACTGGAAGAAGGCCGTGACCCGCACCTTCGACTGGGTTGATGAGGACGTGCAGGAGTAACTTCCGCACCTGAGACAACTGGCCGGTCGCCCACGTTCCCACGGGCGGCCGGCCAGTTTCCTTGTGTCCGCGTCGGTTGGCGGGGTTAGGTGCTGAAAGGTCTGGGTTGGTTGGTGGCTGCCCTTGCCCAAGCACAGCCCACCGAAGCCGCTACCGCCCAACCCCTGTCCACAAGCGGCGACGACCCGTAGCCTTGGCCGCATGGCAGATCCCGAGATCCTGCAGGTCGATGGCCCCGAGGGCGTGCGCGAGGTGCGGTTCTCCTCGCCCGACAAGGTGCTCTGGCCCGACGACGGGGCCGGCGCCGTCACCAAGCACGCACTGGCGGACTATCTCCAGGCCGTGGCCGGGCCCTTCCTGCACCTCAACGGCGACCGCCCCATGACGCTGCAGCGCTTCCCCGACGGCATCGAGGGCGAGGAGTTCTTCAGCAAGCGCCCGCCCAAGGGTGCGCCCGGCTTCCTCGAGACGGTGATGTGCACCTACCCGTCGCGCCGCCGCCACGAGCAACTCGTGTTCGATGAGCCGGCCGACCTCGTCTGGGCCGCCCAGATGGGCACCATCACCTTCCACCCGTGGCCGGTGCGGGTGCCGGAGGTCGACAACCCGGACGAGTTGCGCATCGACCTCGACCCGCAGCCCGGCCGCGACTTCGCCGACGCCGTCACCGCCGCCCTCGCCCTCCGCGACCTCATGGCCGAGGTGGGGCTCAAGGCCTACGCCAAGACCTCGGGCAACCGCGGCGTCCACGTCTACGCCCGCATCAAACCCACCCACGAGTTCCAGGACGTCCGCCACGGCGTGATCGGCCTGGCCCGCGAACTGGAGAGGCGCATGCCGGATCTCGTGACCTCCTCCTGGTGGAAGGAGGAGCGCGGCGAGCGGGTCTTCGTCGACTTCAACCAGGCCAATAGGGACCGCACCATCGCGGCCGCCTACTCGCCGCGGCCGCTGCCCGGGGCGCCAGTGTCGATGCCGCTGCGCTGGGAGGACCTCGAGGGTGCCGACCCGAAGTCGTTCACCGTCCACACCGTGCCCGCGATCCTCCAGGAGGATGGCTGCGCCTGGGCCGACATCGACGAGGAGCCCGGCGTCGTCGACGGTGCCCTCGAACTGTGGGAGAAGGATCTCGAGCGCGGGCTCGGCGAGCTGAACTTCCCGCCCGACTACCCGAAGATGCCCGGCGAGCCGCCCCGCGTGCCCCCGTCGAAGCGGAAGGCCGACAAGGAGGACGACCAGTACCTCGCGCCCAAGGCCGAACGCGACGCCGAGTGGGGCACCGCCGTCGTGCCCCCGTTCGGGCCCATGCTCGCCAAGCCCGTCAAGAAGTTGCCCAAGGGTGAGTACCTGTTCGAGCCGAAATGGGATGGGTTCCGCTCCATCATCTGGCGCTCCGGCGACCAGGTGGAGATCGGCAGCCGCAACGAGCGGCCCATGACCCGATACTTCCCCGAACTGGTGGCGGCCGTCATCGCCAACTTCCCAGACCACTCGGTGATCGACGGCGAGATCATCATGATCGACCCGGCCACGGGGGACCGGCTCAACTTCGACGCGCTGCAGCAGCGCATCCACCCGGCCGCCTCGCGCATCGAGAAGCTCTCCAAGGAGACGCCGGCCAGCTTCGTGGCCTTCGACATCCTCGCCCTCGGCATGGACAATCTTGCGGACAGGCCGTTCAGTGAGCGCCGGAAGGCGTTGGAGGGGGCGCTGAAGAAGGCCAAGGCCCCCATCCACCTGACCCAGGCCACCACCGACGAGGCTGAGGCCATGGAGTGGTTCGAGCAGTTTGAGGGCGCCGGCCTCGACGGCGTGATCGCCAAGCCCCTCGACGAGCCGTACCAGGAGGACAAGCGGATCCTCTACAAGTTGAAGCACGAGCGCACGGCAGACGTGGTCGTCGCCGGGTACCGGCCGCACAAGAACGACCCCAAGGCGGTGGGCTCGCTGCTGCTCGGCCTCTACACCGACGAGGGCAGGCTCAACTCGGTGGGTGTGATCGGGGCGTTCCCGATGGAGCGACGCAAGGAACTCTTCGAGGAGTTGCAGCCGCTGATCGATGAGAGCGACGAACATCCCTGGGCCGACGCCGCGGCGTCGCGGACGCCGAAGTCAACTGCGAAGTCGCGCTGGAACGCGAGCAAGGACCTCTCGTACACGCCGTTGCGGCCGGAGCGCGTGGTCGAGGTGAAGTACGACCACATGGAGGGCAACAGGTTCCGGCACACCGCCCAGTTCGTGCGGTGGCGCGAGGACCGGAACCCGGCATCGTGCACGTACGAGCAGCTTGAAGAGCCGTTGAGCTACGACCTCGCGAAGGTGCTCGGCACCGGGTGACGCTCGCTCCCTGAGCGTGAGCGCCAGCGAACGACGCTTGTACTGAGCCAGTCCCAGCGCGAAGCGCCGGACAGGTCGAAGTGAAGGGCCGCCGCAGCTGGTCTGTGAGCTTGAACCACAGCTGGTCCCTGAGCGTCGCCGGCGAGGAACGAGCCAGCGACGACGAAGGGCCGCCGCAGCGTTCCTTGGTGCTTGATCCCCACGGCAAAACCCCTCCGCTCCGCTCGTGCTGAGCGGGGCACCTGTGATGCGACTCACGCGCCACCGCTTAGCTGAAGACTTGTGAACCGACTTCGGTACACAACCCTCAGCTAAGCGTTCAAGGAGTGGCCGGGGGTAGGCGGGTGGATGTTAGCGCAGGCGCTCGGCCCACACTCACGTCGACGTTCCCCGACGACGCCAGAGGGAAGCGGACCAGCCTGCCCCCGGACACGACGGCAACAGCACAGACCAAGGTTTCGGCCGCGACCACAACGCAGCTATGGATTGAAGCAGGGGCTGATGGGGGCCTGAGTAGGTGGGTCGGGCGTTGGCGAAGACGGTCACCCCGACACGACGCCGAGCAGTGACCACGGTGTGACCGTCTTCGGCATGGGCGGCGAAGGCCCCCATCAGACACTGCGGAAACCAGCCGTGGTCAGCCCCATAGATCAGCTCACCGGGTTTCGACACGCGCTGGCTCCTCCGTCGCAGAGCGCGGCTCAACCAGCGGAGGCGGCCGGCTCAGGGAACGGTCAGTCCGGGAGGGTGTAGCCCTGAGACGTGGCGCCCTGCTGCTTCAACCACTTGCGCAGGTCGATGATCTTGCGCTTGCCGTTCTCGCCCTCGAGGAACTGGATGGCCAGCATGGGCTTGCGCCTCAACTCACCGTCGTCCTTGACCAGCAGCGAGCTCCAGGCGTCACCTGGACGCAGCCGGACGCCGGCGATCGATTCGACCGGGTAGCGCCGCAGGAACGGTCCGTTGCGCACGGTGACCACGCCGTCGGCGGCCCACATCCTCGAGTAGCCGATCGACAGCATGATGGCGATCATCACGAAGACGAAGAACAGCAGCGTGGCGGCCTGCGGCCAGGTGATCTGCTCGCGGATCTCCGGGCCCAGCGCCCACCAGCCGAACATCGAGAAGGCCAGCAGCACCATGGACAGCACCACGGAGGTCATCAGCGCCGGCGGGCTGGTGTAGGCAAGCCGTTCGGGCACCGGATCCTGTCCCGGGGTGTCGGAGGTGGGGTCGATGGGGTCGGTCACAGTTTCCTCACAGACGGCACGCGGCCAGTTCGCTCAGCAGGATGCTCCGCGCACCCGCGTCGTGGAGGCGGTCCATCAGCAGGTGAGCGCCCTTGCGGGGCACGAGCACGCGCACGGCGTTCCAGCCGTCCTTGGACAGCGCGGACACCGTCGGGCCCTCGACACCGGGGGCCAGCGCTGTGGTGGCTTCGAGGTTGGTGGCCTCGACGTTGTAGTCCATCATCATGTAGTTCTGCGCCACCAGCACGGAGTGGAGGCGCGTCTTCAGCGCCTCGGCGACGGGGCCGAGGTCGCCGCCGTTGCGCTGGATCAGCACCGCCTCGGATTCGCAGATGGTCTCGCCGAACATGTCGAGGCCGGCGCGGCGCATGGCGGTGCCGGTGTCGACGACGTCGGCCACGACGTCCGCCACGCCGAGGCGGATGGCGGATTCGACGGCGCCGTCGAGGCCGACGACCTCGGCCTCAATGCCCCGGTCCGCCAGGTAGTGCTCGAGGAGGTTCACGTAGGAGGTGGCGATGCGCTTGCCACGCAGGTCCTCCAGAGTGAACTCGGCACCCTCGACGGCGGCGAAGCGGAAGCGCGAGCGCCCGAAGCCGAGCGCCATGACCTCGGTTGCGTCCGCGTCTGAGTCGAGCAGCATGTCGCGGCCGGTGATGCCGATGTCGAGGTGGCCGCGGCCGATGTAGATGGCGATGTCACGGGGGCGCAGGTAGTAGAACTCGACGCCGTGGTCGCTGTCGATGAGGGTGAGGTCCTTGGCGTCGCTGCGCTGGCGGTAGCCGGCGGAGCGCAGCATGCTGGAGGCGGCTTCGGCAAGCGCGCCCTTGTTCGGCACGGCGATGCGCAGGAAGCGATCGGTCATCTGGAGTCAGCCCCTCAGAGGTAGCGGTAGATGTCGTCGAGGTCGAGGTCGCGCGCGATCATCATGACCTGCAGGTGGTACAGCAACTGGCTGATCTCCTCGGCGGTGCGTTCCTTCGACTCGTGCTCGGCGGCCATCCACACCTCGGCGGCTTCCTCGACGATCTTCTTGCCGATGGCGTGCACTCCATCGTCGAGGCGCTTGACGGTGCCCGACCCCTCCGGGCGGTTGCGCGCGGTTTCGGTAAGTTGCTCGAAGAGCTGGTCGAAGGACTTCACGTTGCCTGACTGTACCGCCTAGAGCCGGATGCCCAGCAGCGCGTCGACGGCGGCGGACACCTCGCCGATCGCGTCGGTGTCATCACCCTCGAGGCTGAGGCTGGCGGCGGCCCAGGTGTCGACGGCGGCGAGGGCCTCCGGCGCGTTGAGGTCAGTGCGCAGCGCGGTGCGCATCTTGGCGATGGTCTCGCTCGCCGGCAGCGCGGACCCGTTGTTCAGCACGCTGCGCCACAGGGCAAGGCGCTCGGTGGCGCGCTCAAGGTGCTTCGGGGTCCATTCCCAGTCGCCGCGGTAGTGGTTGTCCAGCAGCGCGAGGCGCACGGCCATGGGATCCGCCCCAGCCTTGCGCAGCCGGCTGACGAGCTCGAGGTTGCCCTTCGACTTGCTCATCTTCTCGCCGTCGAGGCCCACCAGGCCGGAATGCACGAAAGCCTCCGCGAGGGGTTCGCGGCTGGCGACGATGGCCTGCGCGGCGCACATCTCGTGGTGCGGGAAGACCAGGTCTGCGCCGCCGCCCTGGACGTCGAAGTTGGGGCCGAGGAAGCGCAGCGCGATCGCGGTGCACTCGATGTGCCAGCCGGGGCGGCCGTCGCCGAGCGGGGAGGACCAACTGGGTTCGCCCTCGCGGGAGTAGCGCCACACCAGGCTGTCGAGCGGGTGGCGCTTGCCGGGGCGCTCCGGGTCTCCCCCGTTGTCGCGGAACCGTTCGATCATGGTCGCCTCGTCGAGGTGGCTGACGCCGCCGAAGCCGGGGGCCTCGACGGTGTTGAAGTACCAGTCGGGGTGCTCGTCGTCGCCGACCTGGTAGATCAGCCCGGTGGGCAGCAGGTGGTCGATGAGTTCGGTGACGCAGGCGATGGATTCGACGGCGCCGATGTAGTGCGTGGGCGGGATGACCCGCAGGTCCTGCATGTCGCTGCGGAACAACTCCGTCTGGTCCTCGGCCAGCTCCTCCCACTCGACGCCGGTCTCCGCGGCGCGCTCGAGCAGCGGGTCGTCGACGTCGGTGACGTTCTGCGTGTAGTCCACCTTCAGCCCGAGGTCGCGCCAGGCGCGGTTGATCAGGTCGAAGGTGACGTACGTGTTGGCATGGCCCAGGTGGGTCGCGTCGTACGGGGTGATGCCGCAGACGTACATGCGAGCGAGGTCGTCGTCGCCGGCTACATCCACGAGGCCCTGGGAGGCGGTGTCGAAGAGGGTCAGCTTGTCGGGGACGTCACCGCTCGAGGGCGGCAGGCTCGGGACGTCAACGTTTTCCCACGCATACATGGCTCACAACTTACCTGCTACATGGGAGGCCACGGGATGCTGGGCCATCGCTCAGACGGCTCCGGCATCACGCCCGCAGCGAGAAGCGACTCCGCGCGGGCCACGACGGCGGCCCATTCCTCGTCCGCCAGCCCGGGGGCGAGGGCGTCGTCGATGGCCGCTGCCTGAGCGACGACGGCGAGTTCGGCGTCAGTGAGCGGGTCCCCCGCCCAGCCCCACAGGACGGTGCGGAGCTTGGGGTCGGTGTGGAGGCTGACGCCGTGGTCGACGCCGCTGAGCGCGCCGTCGCGGGCGATGACGTGGCTGGCCTTGCGGTCGGAGTTGTTGAGGAGGACGTCGAACAGCGCCATGGCGCGCAGTTGAGGGTCGTCGCGGTGGGCGAGCACGACGGGCCTGTCGTCGCCGGAGAGCCCGGTGAGGATGGGCAGCCAGGCCTCGTCGACCTCGGTGGGGTCGAGCAGGTCGATCAGTTCGGTGGGCGGGCCATCGATCCATTGCTGCGCGGACCCCTCCCCCAGTGGGCCGTCCGCCCAGACGGTCAACGGGACGACGCCGAGGCCGAGCTCCTCGGACAGCGCATGGGCTGCGACCTCGCGCCGCCCCAGGGTGCCCATCGGGAAATCCCACAGCGGCGCCTCGCCCGCCACGGGCTTGTAGACCCAGTGCGAGTCCTGCTCGTCGGCGGCGAGGAAGGTGCCGTTGGAGGCGTCGACGAGGCGCCCGACGAGGCGGAGCGCGCCGGCGGGCCCTGTCATCGGAACAGGGGGCCGCGGTAGCCGTTGGCGCGGGGGCAGATGTGCCCCTCGGGGTTGAGTGGCTGGGCGCAGGCCGGGCATTGGGGGCGCCCTGAGGCGACGATGAGTTCGGCGCGGGAGGAGAATTCGCGGGCCATGACCGGGGTCATGCGGATCTGGACGAGGGAGTTCTCACCCTCCTCGTCGGGCTCCTGGGAGAACAGTTCGAGCAGGAGGCGGCCGCGCTCGTGGTCCCATGCCAGGCCGATGGCGGCGGCGCGGAAGGCGATCTCGAGGGGGGCGTCGAGGGGCCCCATGTCGGCGGGCGACTGGCGTGGCGGCACCTCATGGCCCAGTTCCGCCAACTGGTCGAGGACCTCGCCCACGCGCGCGCCCAGCAGCATCGTCTGCTCCTTCTCCAGTGCAACCGCGACGAGGCGGTTGCCCTGGGCCACCTGGATGAGGAACAGCCGCTCCCCCGGTGCGCCGATGGTGCCGGCGACGCAGCGGTCCGGGTGGTCGAACTCAAGCATCATGGGCTTCAGCCTACGCCCGGCACGTCGCCGCCGCCGATGCTCGGCTCGGACGGGTTCGTCTTCAGCATCGCCTTGAGGTCGCCGCCGACGTTGACGCACAACACCATGGGTCGCTCGCCCTCGTAGTCGATGACGCTCATGCCCGCCGGGTGCACGTGGAGGCGTTGGAAGTCGTCGAGGTTCATGTTGAAGGCGTGGGCGAGGATCGCCTTGATGGGGTCGCCGTGCGAGAACAGCGCGATCACGTCGCCGCGGCCGTGCCGCTTGACCAGCGCGGCCACGGCATCGGTGGTGCGCTGGAACATCTCCTGCATGGACTCACCGCCCGGGAAGGCGACCACCGACGGCCTGGCCTGCACGTCGGCCCACACCTCCTGCGACGAGAGGTCTCTCAGTTGGGAGCCGGTCCACTCGCCGTAGTCGCACTCGCTGATGCCGTCGACCTGCTCTGCGTCGGGGAAGCCGGCCAACGCGGCGGTCTCGACGCAGCGCTCCATGGGAGAGGTGTAGGCGGCCGCGATCGGCACGCCCATGAGCTTGGCGCCCACGTCGGCGGCCTGGCACCGCCCCGTCTCATCGAGGCGCACGCCGGGCGCCCGCCCGGCCAGCACGCCTTCCGCGTTCGCCGTCGAGCGACCATGCCTGATCAGGACCACCTTCGTCATGAGGCCCAAGCCTAGGCGGAGGGGTAGAGTGACCGGGGTTTTCACCACCGGAAGGACACGCAGTGGATTGGCTACAGGCGATCGTGCTGGGCATCGTGCAGGGGCTCACCGAGTTCCTCCCCATCTCGTCGAGCGCGCACGTGTCCATCGTGGGGCAGCTGTTCTTCGACGGTCGCGACCCCGGTGCCGCGTTCACCGCGGTGACGCAACTGGGCACCGAGACCGCCGTGCTGGTCTACTTCCGCAAGGACATCTGGCGCATCCTGACGCAGTGGTTCGGCTCCCTGCGCGGCACCGTCGAGCGCAATGATCCCGACGCCCGGATGGGCTGGCTGGTGATCATCGGCTCGGTTCCCATCGTCGTGCTGGGCCTGCTGTTCCAGGACGCCATCGACACCACGTTGCGCAACCTCTGGATCACCGTGGCCATGCTCGCTGGCGTCGCGATCGTGCTGGCCATCGCGGACCGGTTCGGCGAGCGCAACGCGAAGAGCCTCAGGCAGCTGTCGTGGCGCGACGGCCTCCTCTTCGGCCTCTTCCAGGCTGCCGCCCTGATCCCCGGGGTGTCGCGCTCGGGCGCGACGATCTCCGGTGGCCTCTTCATGGGCTACGACCGCCCCGCCGCCACCCGCTACTCGTTCCTGCTGGCCATCCCCGCGGTGTTCGGCTCCGGGCTCTACAAGCTCAAGGACATCGGCTCGGATTCCGCCGCGTCGTGGGGCCCCACCATCGTCGCCACCGTGCTGGCGTTCTTCATCGGCTACGCCGTCATCGCGTGGCTGATCCGCTACATCTCGACCCACAACTTCCGCATCTTCGTCATCTACCGCCTCGCCATCGCGGCCGTCGTCGCGGTGCTGCTGCTGACCGGCGTCCTGGCCACGGCATAGGCTGGAGGCGCCATGCAACTACGCGCTCTGGGGGCCACCGGCCTCAACGTCTCCCGTCTCGGCCTGGGCACCATGGCCTGGGGCCGGGACGTGGAGTGGGCCACGGCCCGCAACCTCCTCCACGACTTCGTCGACGGCGGGGGCAACCTCGTCGATACTGCACCCGCCTACGGGGCCGGGGTCGCCGAGAAGATGATCGGCAAGGCGCTGCGTGCCGGCCTCCCCCGCGAATCCGTGGTGATCGCCACCAAGGCGGGCTTCGTCGTGCGCGATGGACGCCGGGTCATCGACACCTCGCGCGGCGCCCTCCTGGACGACCTCGTGCAGTCGCTTCGGCGCCTCGGCACCGAACACGTGGACCTGTGGCAGGTGCACGCCTGGGGCGACGCCCCGTTGGACGAGACGCTGTCGGCCCTCGACACCGCGGTCGCCCGCGGCATGGCGCGCTACGTGGGCGTGTCCAACTTCGTGGGGTGGCAGAGCGCCACCGCCGCCACATGGCAGGAAGCCGACCGGGCGCGCACCACGCTGTCAAGCATCCAGGTGGAATACTCGCTGCTGGCCCGCCGCGCCGAGGTCGAGGTCATCCCCTCGGCGGCCCACCACCACCTGGGGGTGCTGGCCTGGTCCGGCCTGGGTCGAGGCGTGCTGACGGGCAAATACGCCGGTGGGCGCCTGCCCCGCGATTCGCGCGGCGCCTCGGAACACTTCGGCTGGTTCGTGGAGCCCTACCTGCAGGCCCGTTCGGCCGCGATCGTCGAC
>DURG01000193.1 GCA_012837465.1 Propionibacterium sp.
CCGGGGGTTCCCGGGCCGCCGTCTTACATTGCGGACGAACTTTGTCACAAGCTTGACACCGGCGGTCCTTCAGGAGAGTGTTGTCCCATGCCCACAACCAGCTGGCTCGTAATTCTCCCCTAGCGCTTCCACCGATTCCGGATCCGAAGCGCTCCCTCGTGTGCCATGAAGGCAACGGGGGTTTTTTCTTGGAAGAACACAATCACGGGCCACTGCACGAAGAAGGGAGAGGCAATGGCGCAGACAGACGGTCAGCTCATGACGGGGGCCCAGGCACTCGTCGAGTCACTCGAACGAATGGGTGTCGACGTAGCGTTCGGCATTCCCGGTGGCGCCATCCTCCCGGCCTATGACCCCCTGTACGACTCGAAGGTCCGCCACATCCTGGTGCGCCACGAGCAGGGCGCCGGGCACGCAGCGGAGGGCTACGCCATGGCCTCGGGTCGCGTCGGCGTCTGCATCGCGACCTCCGGCCCCGGCGCCACGAACCTGGTGACCCCGCTGGCCAACGCATACATGGACTCCACGCCCATCGTCGCCATCACCGGCCAGGTCAACAGCACCTCGATCGGCACCGACGCCTTCCAGGAGGCAGACATCCGCGGCATCACGATGCCGATCACGAAGCACAGCTATCTGATCAAGCAGGTCGAGGACATCCCGCGTGCGATCCAGGAGGCGTTCCACATCGCCGCCACCGGCCGTCCGGGCCCGGTGCTCGTCGACATCGCCAAGGACGCCCTGGTCAACACGGCGCCGTTCGTCTGGCCCGAGTCGCTGGATCTGCCCGGCTACAAGCCCACGGTCCGTCCGCATTCACGCCAGATCCGCGCGGCGGCCAAGATGATCTCCGAGGCGAAGCGCCCGGTGCTCTACGTCGGCGGCGGTGTCACCTCGGCCCGGGCCCACGACGAGCTCGCCGCGTTCGCCGAGAAGACCCGCATCCCGCTGGTGACCACCCTGATGGCGCGCGGTGTGATGCCCGACAGCCACGAACTCAACATGGGCATGCCCGGCATGCACGGCACCGTCGCCGCGGTCGGTGCCCTGCAGAAGGCGGACCTGCTGATCGCGCTCGGTACCCGCTTCGACGACCGCGTCACCGGCAAGCTCGACAGCTTCGCTCCCGGTGCCAAGATCATCCACGCGGACATCGACCCGGCCGAGATCGGCAAGAACAAGCCGGTCGACATCCCCATCGTGGGCGACGTCAAGCAGACCCTCACCCAGCTCAGCGAGGCCATCGAGGCCTACGATGCGCCCCAGATCGACGCGTGGCGCAGGCAGCTCAGCACGATGAAGGCCCGCTACCAGCCACGCTGGGACGAGGCGCCTGACGGCCGCCTGTCACCGCAGGAGGTTGTCCAGCGGATCGGTGAGCTCAGCCCGCCGGACACCATCTACGCCGCGGGCGTGGGCCAGCACCAAATGTGGGCAGCACACTTCCTGCCGCACGAGAAGCCCAACAAGTGGCTCAACTCGGGTGGCGCGGGCACGATGGGTTTCTCCGTCCCGGCCGCGATGGGCGCGAAGGTCGCCAACCCGGATGCCACCGTGTGGGGCATCGACGGCGATGGCTGCTTCCAGATGACCAACCAGGAACTCGTCACCTGCGCGGTCAACAACATCCCCATCAAGATCGCCGTGATCAACAACAACGCGCTGGGCATGGTGCGCCAGTGGCAGTCCCTGTTCTACGAGGGCCGCTACTCCAACACCGACCTGATGACGGAGTCCTGGCCGAACTTCCCGATGCTCGCCGAGTCGATGGGCTGCGTCGGGCTGCGCGCCACCAACGAGGTGGAGATGGAGGCGGCGATCCAGCAGGCGCTGGAGATCAACGACCGCCCCGTCGTCATCGAGTTCGTGGTCCACAAGGACGCCATGGTGTGGCCGATGGTCCCCGCCGGCGTCAGCAACGATGAGATCCGCGTCGCCCGCGACATGGCTCCCGAGTGGGATGAGGAGATCCTGTGATGAAGACCCAGACACTGTCCATCCTTGTCGACAACCGCCCGGGCGTCCTGACCCGTGTGGCCGCCCTGTTCTCGCGTCGCGGCTTCAACATCCAGTCCCTGGCCGTCGGCCCCACCGAGGCCGACGACCTGTCCCGCATGACGGTCGTCGCCCAAGTGGACGACGCCGCCACGCTGGAGCAGATCGTCAAGCAGCTCAACAAGCTCATCGAGGTGCGAAAGGTCCTCGAGCTCGGCGACTCCGCGGTGCGCCGCGAGATGATGATGGTCAAGGTTCGTGCCGACGTCAACACCCGCAGCCAGGTCATCGACGTGGTCAGCCTGTTCCGCGGCAAGGCCGTCGACGTGTCTGCCGAGTCGATCACCATCGAGGCGACGGGCAGCGCCGAGAAGCTCGACGCCCTGCTCGAGATGCTCAAGCCCCACGGCATCATCGAACTGGTCCAGTCCGGCCAGGTCGCGCTGGGTCGCGGCGCCAAGACGCTCTCGGCCACCAAGTTCAAGTAACCCATAGACTCACCAGTACAAAGGCAATTAGAGAAGGATTCCCATGGCAGAGATGTTCTACGACTCCGACGCCGACCTGTCGATCATCCAGGATCGCCACGTCGCCGTCATCGGCTACGGCTCGCAGGGCCACGCGCACGCCCTTTCGCTGCGCGACTCGGGGGTGGACGTGCGCGTCGGCCTCCGTGAGGGCTCCGCCTCCCGTGCGAAGGCCGAGGCCGAGGGCCTGCGCGTCGTGTCCGTCGCGGAGGCCGTCGAGGAGGCTGACCTCATCATGATCCTGGCGCCGGACCAGGCGCAGCGCGGCCTCTACAAGGAGGAGATCGAGCCGCACCTGACCAAGGGCGATGCCCTGTTCTTCGCGCACGGCTTCAACATCCGCTACGGCTACATCACGCCGCCCGAGGGCGTTGACGTCTGCATGGTCGCCCCGAAGGGCCCCGGCCACCTCGTGCGCCGCGAGTACGCCGACGGCCGTGGCGTGCCGGCGATCATCGCCGTGGAGAAGGATGAGTCCGGCAAGGCCTGGGACCTCGCGCTCAGCTACGCCAAGGCCATCGGCTCGCTGCGCGCTGGCGGCATCAAGACCACCTTCACCGAGGAGACCGAGACCGACCTCTTCGGCGAGCAGGCCGTCCTCTGCGGCGGCGCTTCCGCGCTGGTGCAGGCGGGCTTCGAGGTGCTGACCGAGGCCGGCTACCAGCCCGAGGTCGCCTACTTCGAGTGCCTCCACGAGCTCAAGCTCATCGTCGACCTCATGTACGAGGGCGGCATCGCCAAGCAGCGCTGGAGCGTGTCCGACACCGCCGAGTACGGCGACTACGTCTCAGGGCCCCGTGTCATCGACGAGCGCGTCAAGGAGAACATGGTGGCCGTCCTCGCCGATGTGCAGAACGGCAACTTCGCCAAGCGCTTCATCGACGACCAGGACGCCGGTGCGCCGGAGTTCAAGGAACTGCGCGCCAAGGGTGAGGCCCACCCGATCGAGGCCACCGGCCGCGAACTGCGCAAGCTCATGAGCTGGGTCGCCTCCGACGACGCCGATTACACCGAAGGCACCGCCGCCCGCTGAGCCGGGCCGGGTCCCGAGTGACTCGCAGCAGCCTCGGGTCCCGAGTGCCTCGCGAGTGCCGGGCTGCGCCATCTGCCTCCTGATTCGCGAGGTGTATCGAGGGACGAAACCCCCCAAGTCCTCCAGACAACCTGGAGCGCTTGGGGGTTCGTCGTTGTCCTACTCGGCCAGCAGCTTCGGCGCCTGCTTCAGCCAGAGGGCCTCGAGCTCCTTCTCCTGGCGCCGCGCGCGATCGAACAGCTGCTGGAGTTGCTCGCGGTCCAGGTTCGGGTGGTCGAGCTCGAGCAGGATCTGCCAGCCGCGCGACTTGGCGTGCACCGCGTCAGTGAGCACCTCAAGGTCCAGCACGTCGGCGAGCGGGGAGCGCGTCCCCAGGCGCTGGTTCGGCTTGAGCCGGGCCGCCTTCTCGCCCACCTTGGCCAGCACGTCCTTGACGGGGTTGGGGCTGGCATCGAAGCGGTCGAGGATCTCCTGCAGCGCAGCCTGGTCCTCCTCGATCTCGTCGGCCAGCCGGCCGACGACGTCGCGAACCTCCTGCTCGCCGTGGGTTTCGGCCACTCGCTGGAAGAAGTCGACTCCTGCGGCTGAGCCCATGTGGTGGTCGCGAAGGTAGGTGGTGATCAGCATGGCATCCCTCTCCTTGTGAACTGGGCCTTCGACGCTACCGGGTAGGGGAGCCGCCCGCTGGGGAAGCACTGGGGTGCCACCTGTGGGGGTTGGATACACTTCAGGTGGCGTGAGGGAGGTTGCGATGGCGAGCAATGACGAAGCTGCGGTGATCGAGCACGAGTTCGTGGCGAACCTCACCAGGTTGATCGACGAGCATCGTCTCGACGACGCCAGCGCCCTCCTCGCAGAGCAACCAGATCACGTCATCGGCGGCGAACTGGGCCGCCTCGAAGACGTCCAGATGGCCGTGGCCTTCCGGCTGCTGGAAAAGGACACCGGCATCGAGGTGTTCGAGGAACTCGACCCCTTCGACCAGCAACGCCTCCTCGAATCGCTGCGGGACGAGGCGTTCCAGCACGTGGTCGAGGGCATGGACCCCGATGACCGAGCCCGCATGCTGCAGGAGGCCCCGGCCAAGGTGGTCAAGCGGGTGCTCGCAGGGCTGAGCCCGAGCGAGCGCGCCATGACCGCCACGCTGCTGGGCTACCCCAAGGGCTCCGTCGGGCGGGTCATGACGCCCGAGGTGCTGGCCGTGCCTGCTTGGTCCACCGCCGCCGAGGCGCTCCACCTCGTCCACCAGAAGGGACGCCATGCGGAGAGCGTCTACACCCTCGCCGCCGTCGACGCCACCCGCCAACTGGTGGGTGTCGTCGAGTTGAGCGCCATCGTGGTCGCGGAGCCCGACGTGCTCGTCAAGGATCTCCTCGACCCAGACGCGGTCATCGTCCACGCCACCGAATCCGCGGAGGAGGCCTCGCGCCTCATGCGCGAGACCAATGCCTACAACATGCTCGTCGTCGACAGCGAGGACAGGCTCGTCGGCCTGCTCTCCATCGATGACGCCATCGAGGTCATCGAGGAGGCCGACACCGAGGACACTGCCTTGCAGGCAGGCTCCACACCTTGGGCGGGCCACTACATGGCCGTCGGGGTGTTCCGGCTGGCGCGCTACCGCGCGCTGTGGCTCTCGCTGCTGCTCGTGGCCGCGACCTTGACCGTGTCGGTCACCCAGGCCTTCGAGGGCACGCTGGTGCAGGTGGCCCAGTTGGCGCTCTTCATCCCCATGCTCATCGGCGCCGGCGGCAACGCGGGGGCCCAGGCCGCCACCGCATCCGTGCGCGCGCTCGCGATCGGGGAGTTGCGCTTCCGGGACCTGCCGCAGGTTGCGTGGCGAGAGCTCCGCGTCGGGCTGCTGCTCGGGCTCATGCTGGCCCTGCTCGGCCTCGGCGTCGGCACCCTGTTCGTGGGCGCGAAGATCGCGCTCGTGGTGGCGGTCTCACTGGTGCTGATCTGCGCCTGGGCCGCCACCATCGGCGGCGCGATGCCCCTGCTCGCCCGCAAGGTGGGGATCGACCCGGCCGTGGTGTCCGCGCCGCTCGTCACGACGCTGGTGGATGCCACTGGCCTGGTGATCTACTTCCTCATCGCCAAGCTGGTGCTCGGCCTCTGATCAGAGGCGCCCGGCGATCCGGTCGCCGATCTCGGTGGTGGCGAACTTGTCCGCGCCGCGGGCCTCGATGTCGGCGGTGACCGCGTCGTCGACCTTCTTGGCCAGTTCCGGCCTGCCGAGGTGGTCCAGCAGCAGCGCCATCGACGAGATGGCCGCCGTCGGATCCGCGATGGATTTGCCGGCGATGTCGGGGGCGGAGCCGTGGACCGGCTCGAACATCGACGGGAACTCCCCGGTCGGGTTGATGTTGGCCGAGGCGGCAAGTCCGATGCCGCCGGTGACGGCCGCCGCCAGGTCGGTGACGATGTCGCCGAAGAGGTTGTCGGTGACGACGACGTCGAACTGCGACGGGTCGACGACGAGCGCGATCATCGCGGCGTCGATGTGGAGGTAGTTGGTCTCGACGTCGGGGAACTCCTCGCCGACCTCCTTGAACACGCGGTTCCAGAGGCCGCCGGCGTTGACGAGCACGTTGTGCTTGTGGAGGAGGGTGAGCTTGCCGCGACGCGCCTGGGCGCGCTGGTAGGCGTCGCGCACGACGCGCTCGACGCCGTGGGCGGTGTTCACCGAGACCTCGGTGGCGATCTCGTGCGGGGTCCCGACGCGGACGCGGCCGCCGTTGCCGCAGTACAGGCCCTCGGTGCCCTCGCGCACGACGACGAAGTCCACGTCCTTGCCCTCGACCACGTTGGGGGCCAGGGGAGTGGGCACACCCGGGTAGAGCTTTGAGGGGCGCAGGTTGACGGCGTGGTCGAAGGCGAAGCGCAGCTTGAGCAGCAGGCCCCGTTCCAACAGGCCGCTGGGGATCGCCTTCGAACCCGGGGCGGCGCCGACAGCGCCCAGCACGATCGCGTCGACAGACTTGAGCTCCTCGAGCACCGAATCCGGGAGGACCTCGCCGGTGCGCTGCCAGCGCTCGGCGCCCAGGTCGTAGTCGACGAACTCGAAGGCGTCGGCTCCCGCCACGGCAGTCAGGGCCTTGATGGCCTCCGCGGTCACCTCGGGGCCGATACCGTCTCCGCCGATCACGGCGATCTTCGCTGAAGTCATGGCGGAAACCCTACGACAGCCGCGCTGCGCCGCCGCGCCCGTCTCAGGCCCCGCCTGTCCGTCCACTGGCGACTCCCGGGCCTGCATCGGGGCGCAGCGTATTGTTCGACCAGATCGCCTACCCCCTTTGGAGAAACCCATGCCGAGCCTGCCGGTACAGCCCGCCGAGTTTCATGTGTTCGACACCTCCCTGCGCGACGGCGCGCAGCAGGAGGGCCTGCACCTGTCGGTGGACGACAAGCTGAGGATCGCGGGCTACCTCGACGAACTGGGCGTGCACTTCATCGAGGGCGGCTGGCCGGGCGCCAACCCGAACGACACCGAGTTCTTCCAGCGCGCGAAGGACCTCGACCTCCAGTGCTCCAAGCTCGTGGCCTTCGGCGCCACCCGCAAGGCCGGCGCGAGGGCCGACGGCGACGCGCTCACCCAGGCCCTCGTCGACGCAGGCACGGACTACATCTGCATCGTGGCGAAGTCGCACGACGAGCACGTCTTCCGAGCCCTGCGCACCACGCTGGAGGAGAACCTCGAGATGGTGCGCGACACCGTCGAGTTCCTCCGCGGCCAAGGCAAACACGTGTTCGTCGACTGCGAGCACTTCTTCGACGGCTACCGCGCCAACCCCGAGTACGCGCTCCAGGTGGTGCGCACCGCCCACGAGGCCGGCGCCGAGGTGGTCGTGCTGTGCGACACCAACGGCGGCATGCTGCCCAGCTGGATGGGCGAGGTCGTCGAGGCGGCCGCGTCCACCGGCGCGAACCTGGGCATCCACTGCCACAACGACACCGCCTGCGCCGTCGCCAACACCATGGCCGCCGTCGAGGCCGGCGTCATGCACGTGCAGGGCACCTTCAACGGCTACGGCGAGCGCACCGGCAACGCGGACCTCTCGGCCGTCATCCCCAATCTGCAGCTCAAGTACGGCTGGGAGGTGCTGCCACCCGAGCGACTCTCGGACCTCACCCGCGTCGCCCACGCCATCGCCCTGGTGGCGCACCAGCCGCTGCTGGGGCGCCAACCCTACGTCGGCCAGTCGTCGTTCGCGCACAAGGCCGGCCTGCACGCCTCGGCCATCCGCGTGGACGAGAACCTCTACCAGCACATCGACCCGCTGCTCGTCGGCAACGACATGCGCATGCTGGTCTCCGACATGGCCGGCCGCGCGAACATCCAGATCAAGGGCGAGCAACTCGGCTTCGACCTCGAGGACCGCGAACTCGCGGCCCGCATCACCGAAGTGGTCAAGAAGCGCGAGGCAGAGGGCTACTCCTACGAATCCGCCGATGCCAGCTTCGAGATGCTGCTGCGCGACGAACTGGGCCTGCTCGACCTGCCGTTCGAGGTGCAGTCCTGGCGCGTGTTCACCGAGGAGCGCGACGACCTCGACCTCTCCGAGGCCACCGTGAAGCTCACCGCCAATGGCCAGCGGTTCATGGTGGTCGGCGAGGGCAACGGCCCCGTCAACGCCCTCGACCACGCGCTGCGCTCCGCGTTGCAGGCGGCCTTCCCTGAGGTGGGCCAGTTCGAGCTGACCGACTACCGCGTGCGGATCCTCGACGAGGGCCACGGCACCGATGCCACCGTCCGCACCCTCATCGACACCGCCTACAACGGTTACGCCTGGACGACGGTGGGTGTGGGCACCAACGTCATCGAGGCGTCGTGGGAGGCGCTGCGCGACGCGCTGGCCTACGGTCTCATGGCCTACGTCAGCCGGGATGAGTCGGAGGCGGCGGCCCACTAGTGTGGGGCCCATGCGCATTGCACGTTTCGCCCTGGCCGGAAAGGATCCCGCCTACGGGGTCATCGAACTCGCCGTCGACGGGGGTGACCACCCGGACACGATCGCCGCGCTGACGGCGGATCCGCTGGCCGGCGTCCCCGTGAACTACACGGGGGAGCGTCACGACCTCGATGACGTGCGCCTGCTCGCGCCCGTCATCCCGCGTTCCAAGGTGGTGGGCGTGGGGAAGAACTACGCCGAGCACGCCAAGGAGATGGGCGGCGAGGTACCCGAGTCGCCGCTGCTGTTCTTCAAGCCCAACACCTCGGTGATCGGCCCCAACGACACGATCATCCGGCCGGTGGGCTGCGAGTCGCTGCACTTCGAGGGCGAACTCGCCGTGGTGATCGGCCGCATCTGCAAGCAGGTGCCCGTTGAGCGGGTGCCCGAGGTGATCTTCGGCTACACCATCGCCAACGACGTCACCGCGCGCGACTGGCAGGCCACCGACGGACAGTGGGCCCGCGCCAAGGGATCGGACACGTTCCTGCCGCTGGGCCCCTGGATGAACACCCACCTCACCATCGAGGAGGCCGAGCACCTCCCTGTCGAGACGCGCCTGAACGACGAGGTGCGCCAGAGCGGCGCCACCTCCCAGATGGTGCGCGGCATCGCGGAACTGGTGAGCTACATCTCCGATTCGATCACGCTGCTGCCGGGCGACCTCATCCTCACCGGCACCCCGGCGGGGGTGGGGGAGATGCAGCCCGGCGACGAGGTGCACGTCTCCATCGACGGGCTGGGCACGCTCAGCAATCCCGTCGACGACGCGTGAGCCACCAGCCGACCCCGCTCGCCCTGTTCCACCGGGGCGAGCCGGGGGATCCGCCGACGGAGGTCCCGTACCCGCGGGTGATTCCGAAGTCGCCCTACCTCGGCATGACCGTGGTGTTCGGCGTCATGCTCGGGTTCGCGGCTTACGCCGTCCTCATCCCATTGGCGAATCAGGCATTCCTCGGCATCGGCTTCCTACTGCGTGGCGGGGGAGACTGGCAGGCCTACTTCGCGGACGCGGCGGCCTACCGGCTGCCCGACGGCCCCGTCGCCGGGCA
>DURG01000194.1 GCA_012837465.1 Propionibacterium sp.
AGCGATGCGGATCGAGACCGCCCGCCAGTCAGCCTCCGTACTGGCCGACGCGGTGCACCTGCTGAACACGCCCCCGTTCGGCCCCGTGAGCGTGGACTGGCCCATCGACCTGCAGTACACGGCGGATCCCGACTCCCAGAACAAGGTCGACGACCGCGAGCCACAGGTGCGCACGGGCAACCGCCGCGACCTCGAGCGCGCCGCCAAGCTCATGATGGAGGCCAAGCGGCCGCTCATCTGGGCAGGCGGCGGCGCCCGACGCGTCGGCCCGGCCCTCACCGAACTCGCCGAGGCCTGGGGCGCCGGCGTGCTGACGGGCGCCAACGGCCGCGGTTCCGTGCCCGAGGACCACCCGCTGTGCATCGGCAACTTCCCCACCCACGAGGAACTCGACGAGGTGCTCCGCGACGCCGACTGCCTGCTGACCATCGGCTCCCACCTGCGCGGCAACGAGACCCGCGAGTTCGAGTTACCCCTCCCCGAGGTGCACATCCAGGTCGATCTAGACCCCGAGGCCATCGGCCGCAACTTCCCCGTCACCGTGGGGCTCCAGGCCGACGCCACCAGCGTCGTCCCGGCGTTGCTCGAGCAGTTGGGCGACCACGCCGTCGACGAGGAGTGGGGCGACCGGATCGCCGAGGCCGCGGCCGCTGCGCGGAAGACGCTGCGCGGCCAGATCGGCGCATACTCCGCCATCAACGACTCCATGCGCAAGCGCCTGCCGAAGAAGTCGCCCATCGTGCGCGACGTCACGATCCCCGGCAGTTCCTGGGGCAACCGGCTGCTACCCATCTACGCGCCCACCAGCAACATCCACGCCGCCGGCGGCGGCATCGGACAGGGCCTGGCGATGGCGGTGGGTGCCGGGGTCGCCAGGCCGGAGGTGCCCACGCTGGCGATCGTCGGCGACGGCGGGCTCGCCGTCCACCTCGGGGAACTCGCTGTGCTGGCCAAGGAGCAGCCCCACGTCATCGTCGTGTTGTTCAACGACGGCGGGTACGGCGTGCTGCGCAACCTGCAGAAGGCGCGCGGCGCGAAGAAGCGCGCCGTCGACCTCCTGACGCCGGACATGGCGCTGCTCATGGAGTCGTTCGGGCTGAAACACAAGCGTGTCGACTCCGCCGAGGCCTTCGACAAGGCGCTCAAGAAGGCCGTGAAGCGTGGGGGGCCGTCCGTCATCGAGGTCGACGTCAGGAAGTTGCGCCCCAAGCCCAAGGACATGATCCCCGCGATCTCCGTCCCCAACGCCGCCTCCTGAGCCTGGATCCACCGGTGCCGTGCAAGCAGCTGAGGCCCACTTCCGGGGTCCCGAGTGCCGCTGGAAAGGCCCCGCACGCATCGCCAAGCGTTGCAACGACCTGGCCGCCGCTTTCGGTGGATCAGGGCTGAGCAGCCGGCTGGCGCGGGGGTCGATTGCGGATTTCGGCCCCCGCCCACCCCAAACCGAAGAGAATGAGCACATGGCCCAGCAAGAACGTCCCAGCGTCCTGTTCATCTGCGTCTCGAACGCGGGCAAGTCCCAGATGGCGGAAGCCCTGATGCGAGCCCGCGTCGGCGGCTCCGCGACCGTCAACTCCGCCGGCACCCACCCCAAGGGCTCGATCAACCAAGAGTCGGCCGAGTCAGTTGCCCGCGTCGGCGCCTCGATGGAGGGCTCGCTCAGCGAACCCATCGACGCCCACCTGCTCCGCACCGTCGACCGGGTCATCATCCTGGGCAACGACGCGGAGGTCGAGCCTCCCTTCGAGATGAAGGCCGAGGAGATCGAGCGGTGGGACATCGTCGAGCCCGGCGGCGAGGGCGAGGCCCGGATGGACAAGATCCGCGACGACATCAAGCAGCGCGTCGACGAACTCGCCACAGAGATGGGCCTGTGACCCGCCTCCCCCGAAAGTAGGAGGCAGAAACCCGACCCCGGGCCGAAGACAACCACCCCGTCGCCTCGCTACCGTGGAACCGTGACGAACGCAGAGGGTGTCGGTAAGAAGCGGAACTGGGCCGGTTGGGTGATCGCCGCGTTGGTGGTGCTTGCCGTGCCGACGGCGTTCTTCGGCCTGGGGTGGATCACCTGGCCACTGATGTGGCTGGTGCGCAACCCCCTCGTCGTGGTCGCGGCCGCCGCCGTCTACTACGTCACGAGCAACTTCGTGCGCATCAAAGACCTCAAGGCGATCTACAAGGATGACCGCCCGGCCCAGACGCAGCGCAACCGGCAGCACATGCGCCGGGCGTGGCTGACCATCCTCATCGCCGGTCCGCTGATCGCGCTGGGCTGGGTGCTGCTGACCTGGGGCCAGCAGGTGCAGTACGCCGATTCCTACACGACCGACCCGGCCGTACCCAGCTACGAGTACCGCGCGCCCTTCGTGGTGGCCGAGCAACTCGCCAACCGCGACCTCGACGACGTGATCGGCGACCGCGTGGGCGTCCACGCCGTGCAGGACGCGGAGTCGCCGAACCAGTACACCTCGCTGGTGGTGCGCCGCGGCTGGATCGAGGGGTACGAGGCCGTCCAGGTGATCACCCCGCCGCTCGTCGGCGCCCAGAACCAGACGTCCAACGCCTGCCGCTTCAACCCCGAGCACAAGTACCGCCTCGACGGCTTCGCCCCCACGAACAACCTCGGCTACCCGCTGTCGTTCAAGCGCCCACTCACGTTCTGGGACGGAAACGACGCCTACGGCTACTGCGACGGCGACCAGCCCGTCGTCGTGGTGCCGCTGAAGACGCTGGGCGGCTTCTGGCCCATCCTGACCGAGCGCCCCGCCGGCATCGCCCTCTACCGCGACGGCGAACTCAGCGTGTACACCGCGACCGAGGTGCCCGAGGATGTCGTCGGCCCCACCTACCCCCGCTCGATCGCCGCCGCACAGCGCACCGCCAGCACCGCGTCGGGCTCCTTCGCGGACTGGATCTTCAAGCGCGCCGGCTTCGACACCGCCGGTGAATCGGTCGAGGAGAACGAGGACGAGGAGGCCCCGACCACGACGACGAACGAGCCCAACGCGGCCAACGCAGTCGACTTCTCCCTTGTCAACGACGGCGGCGCGGGCGAGTACGTCACCGCGCTGACGCCCGTGGGCTCCTCGGAGTCCGTGGTGGCGCTGGGCCACGTCGGGAACCGCCAGACCGGCTCGGACCTCAACCCCTACGTCGTGTCGCGCTACCCGGAGGCGCTGCCGGCGCTGTCGACCAGCGAGAACCGCATCCGCAGCGACTTCAACGACCTCCCCGGCTGGGCGTCCGGCATGCGCGTGATGGAGATCACGCCCGCCGCCGACGGCAACTACGTGGCCAGCATCGGCCAGAACCAGGTGGTCACCTACCGGATGCTCGTCGCCACCGACGGCACGGTCACCGTGCTCGACCAGGCCGGTAGCGCCGCGCCCATCCCGGGCAGCGTCGACGAAACGCCATCGGATCTGGCCGATCCGAAGTCGCTCAGCACCGAGGAACTCCAGCGCCTCATCAAGGAGTTCGCCGACGAGTTGGCCAGCCGCGCCGAGGGCTGACGGCGCCGCGGGCAGGACGTATCGTCAAGGGCATGAACGAGGCCTCGAAGGACCTGCACCGCATCGCGATGGAGCTCACCGCGATCTCGGAGAGCGCGCTGGAGTACTGCACCGACCAGTTCGACATCCCGCGGTTCCAGCGGATCGCCGAGATCGGGCAGGAACTCCTGCAGATGGTCTCCGCGGAGGAGCTGCCGCCCTTCGACAAGGAGGTCGCCTCGACCGCGGGCTACACCACGCCCAAGCTCGACGTGCGCGGCGCCGTGTTCGACGACGACGGGCGCGTGCTGCTGGTACGCGAGATCCTCGATGGGGACCGATGGACGCTGCCGGGCGGTTGGTGCGACGTCGGCGACACCCCGCGCGGCTCCATCGAGCGTGAGGTCCACGAGGAGGCCGGCGTCCCCGTGCGCGCCGGGCACCTCGCCGCGATCCTCGACCGGGAGTTCTGGGGGCACCAGCCGCCGCTCGACCACCACTGCTACAAGCTGCTGTTCGTCTGCGAGGCCCTCGCCCCCGTCGACCTCTCGTACACCAGCGACGAGACGAGCGAGATCGGCTGGTTCGCCGTCGATGCGTTGCCTGAGCTGTCGGAGTCGCGGATCCTGCCTTCACAGATCGAGTTGCTGCACAGGCACTGGCTCCGCCCCGGCCCCGCTGACCTCGACTGACCAGGGGTCAGGGCGCCAACCGGCTGGAGGTGCGCTCGGCAAACCCGCGCACCTGGGGTGCCTTTCCCTCCGCGTGAGGTCCCAAATCTAGATCTGGGTGCATCCACGAGCGCAGATCTAGATTTGGGTGCACCCCGCAGCCTACGCTGACTCAATGAAGGGCAGCCATTTCCTCGAGCACGAACCGATCGACCGGCTCTACGAATGGTTCGCCGACGAGACCGCCGCCACCTCGCCGGTCTGGGAGCGGCTCTGCCGCTGGATCGCCCGCACCCCGCAGGTGCACCGACGCCTCGACAGCCTCCCCGGGCAAGCGCGGCAACCCAACCGGCTCCTCGCGACGATCCGCTTCCTCGACGGGCCGACGCAGCCGGGCGACCAGTTCACCGCCTGGCTCGACGACCACTGGGCCGAGGTGGAGCACGTGATCCTCACCCGCACCACCCAGACGAACGAGCCGGGCCGGTGCGCCGTCGTCGCCCCCGTCCTCGCGTCCTTGCCGCAGCCCGTCGCGCTGCTGGAGCTGGGCACCTCCGCCGGGCTGTGCCTGCTGCCGGACCGCTACTCCTACAGCTACGACGGCGGCGCACGCGCACCGTCCGCTGCCTGGCCCGGAGCCCCGGCTTTCCCCTGCCGGCAGGAGGGCACCCCGCCGGGCGATCCCGCCACCCTCGAGGTC
>DURG01000195.1 GCA_012837465.1 Propionibacterium sp.
AACCAGCGGGTGCTGTTTCGACACGCGCTGGCTCCTTCGTCGCAGAGCGCGGCTCAACCAGCGGAGGCGGCTGGCTCAACCAGCGGAGGCGGCTGGCTCAACCAGCGGAGGCGGCTGGCTCAACCCGCACTGGGGCTACCCGACGGCGACCTCGGCGACCTCGGCCCGGAAGCCACCCTCCACCGGCGGCAGTTCGGTGAAGTACACCAGCACCCACTGCGTCTCCACCGGTTCGTCGAGCGTGATCGTCACCTCGCCGTCGGGAGCCGCGTCGTCGGAGGCGACGACCTCCCAATCAGCCTCGGTCCGCATCGATGCGGTGTCGCCGTTCGGCACACGGACCTCGATGGACGTGTCGCCGCCCACCATCGTCAAGTCCACGCTGCTGACCGCGCGGGCCTCGCCGAGGTCCAGCACCAGACCCACCCCGGGCTTCAGGTTGCCCAGCGTCGGGTGGTTCAGGTAGCGCATGGTGACCCACGTGGTCGACGGGTCGCCGTCGGTGACGTTGCCCACCCGCTCCGGGACCTCCTCGTTGTTGCCGCCGTCGGTCTCGGGGTCGAAGTCGGTGACCTCGACGATCTCGATCGGTGCAGCCGGATCAGGCGAGCCCTCCTCGGCCTCCCCGGTGGTCTCCTCACCCGTCGGCGACTCCGTGGGCGCGTCCCCCACCGACGTCGTCTGGTCGGTGCCCGGCTCCGCCGTGTCGGTGTCGTCGCCGCCCAGGAAGGCCAGCGCCAGCGCGACGGCGACCGCGGCGAGCAGCAGGATCAGCAGCAGCCACCACTTGCGGTTGCCGCCGTCGCGCCGTTCCTCGACGGCGTAGTCATCGTCGTCGAAGTGCTGGGGCGACCCGGCGGTGCCGGGGGTCACGACGGGATTGACCCGGGTGGCCGCCGCGCTGCTGTCGGCGTCGTTGAAGTCGTTGTCGCGGAAGTACGACGAGTGGAGCCCGCCGCCGGAGTCCTCGTCCGGGCGTACCGGGGTCCAGGGCGCCTCCTGGAACGGGACCGGGCGCACGGGGATGTCGTCGGTGCCGTGCCAGCTGCGCACGCGCTGCTCGAGGTCGAGGGAGGCATCAGCCGTGCCCAGCACCTCGGTGAGGGCGTTGACCATCTGCGCGGCGCTGACGATCCGCGGCGCGCTGAGCTCGCCGCGCTCGGTGAGCGTGGTGACGCAGATGCGGTCCAGCGCAGGCGAGATGCCCATCTGGACGGTGTGGGGGGCTGCGGTCTCGCCCGCGATGATCGGCGCGGCGGGCATGCCCCACTTGTCGCCCCCGGGCCAGTGACGCACCAGCGAGGCGTACAGGATCTGGCCGAGGCCGACGACGTCGGCGTGCTCGCGCGAGGCCCAGCCGTCGTCCTCGGGGTCGCGGCCGGCGAGCGTCGACTCGATGCCGAAGCCCACGAGCCGCACGGCGCCGCTGGTGGTGATGATCACGTTGTCGGGGTTGATCTGCTCGTGGAACAGGCCCTGCCCGTGCATGCCGACCAGCGCGTCAGCCAGTTCGCGGGTGATGTGCGCCGATTCGATGGCGCTCAGCGGCCCCTTGGTGAGGAGGTTCTTGAGGCTGCGGCCGTAGGCGTACTCGGCCACCACGTAGGCGCCGATGCCCTGCTCGGGATCCGCGACCTCATCGGCGTCCAGCACGCGCAGGAACCGCGAATCCGTCGCGACGGCGCCCTTGCGCGCCGACGTCATCAGCTCGGGGATGCGGTGGTCGCCGGGGGCGAGGACGTGGACGACGACGTCGCGCGACAGCACCTGGTCGTGCGCGCGCCAAGTCTCGGCGCCGTGGCGCTCGGCCAGCTTCTCGACCAGTTCGTAGCGGGTGTGCAGCAGGGTGCCGATGCTGGCGATCTGCCCGGCCGGCTCGTCACGGAACAGCCCGGCCATGTCCAACGGGGCGGTGGGGGGGCCGCCGTCATCGTCGTAGATGGAGTCCTCGTCGACGTCCGTCGTACGCTCGAAGTCCGAGCCCGGAGGGATCGTGAGGTCCTCGTCGAAGCCCAGGCCAGCGTCGAAGCTCGGCTCGTCGTCGATGGTGGCGCCATCGTCGAAGGTCGGCTCGTCGCGACGACGCACGGGGGTCTCCTCGTACTGGTCGTCGTAAGGGTCTGGGCTGGGCTGGTGGTCCATGGCGTCCTCCTCGGCACGCGCTGGGCGTGGCCGCTGGATGAGCTCGTCGAAAGTCCGTTCTACGACGGGCGGGCGGTTTCGAATGATCGTAGGCGGGCCGGAGTCGAAATCGTCGAAGGACCGCGAAATCGGCGATGCGTCCGTTGCGCCCTCGCCGCTGCGGCGGCCGAATCGGGTGCGCACCAGCGTGCTGAGGCTGGTGAGCTCGCGCACCTTGAGCGCCTTGCCGATGAGGATGTAGGAGGCCAGCACCAGGAGCCCACCCACGGCGAGCGCGACGATGTTGCCCATCAGTTGCGAACCGATCAGGCCGCGGAGCCACTCGGCGGCGAAGTAGGCGGCCACGCCGCCTACGGCCGAGGCCAGCAGCAGCCGCACGATGTGCAGGGCGATGGCCCCGCCGTCGATGCCGGGAACCCGGCGCTTGAGCAGCTTCCACGACGCCAGCACGCCGACGGCGTAGGCGAGCGAGTAGGCCAGCGCCAGCGCGGTGGCGATCCACGAGGCCGGGTCCGTCATCCACGCCTGGACGGCGGCAACGAGGCCGATGGCCAGACCCATGTTGAGGCCGGCGATGAGCACCTGGATGAAGAAGGGGGTGCGGGTGTCCTCGAGTGCGTAGAACGTGCGCAGCGTCACGAACTGGACGGTGAACGGGATGAGGCCGAGCGCGAACGCCATCAGCGCCCACGCGATCAGCTCGGAGCTGGCGCGGCCGGCGCCCTGGCCGAACAGGATTCCGGTGGTGGGACGGGCCAGCGCGAGGAACACGACGGTGGCGGGCACGATGACGATCAGCGCCAGCCGCACCGTCTTCATGAACTCCTGCGCAACGCCCCTGGTGTCGCCCGAGGCAGCCAGGCGGCTCGCGCTGGGCAACATGGCCGTGGCCAGCGACACGGTGATGAGCGAGTGGGGGAGGATCCACAGCAGGTGCGCGTTGGAATACGCGACGACGCCGGCGCCCTCGCCCGTCGCGGTGGCGGAGGTGGCGAGGCGCTGGACGATGACGAGCGCCAACTGGTTGACGGCGACGAAGCCGATGGTCCACTTCGTGAGCGAGAAGGTCTTGCCGAGGCCGGTGCCCTTCAGGTCGAAGCGGGGGCGCAGCTTGAAGCCGACCTTCTTCACGAATGGCAGCAGCACGAGGGTCTGCACGGCGATGCCCGCCGTCGAGCCGAGGCCCAGCAGCAGGATCTGCGGGCCGGTGAACGCCTGGCTGTGGTCCTCCTGGTTGCCCCAGATGACCAGGTAGGTGCTGAGCACCGCGATGGCCACGACGTTGTTGGCGATGGGGGCCCACATCATGGGGCCGAACTTGTCGCGGGCGTTGAGGATCTGGCCGATCAGGAAGAACGCGCCGTAGAAGAAGATCTGGGGCAGCGTGAGGAACATCAGTGCGACCAGCGAGGCGTACTGCGTGGTGAGGCCGGGGTCACGCCACGCCTCGGAGGTGTAGATCCGGGCGACGACGGGCGCGCCGATGGTGACCACCACCGCGACCCCGGTGATGATCAGCATGAACGCCGTCATGATGCGGTTGGTGTATGCCGCGCCACCGTCGTCGTCTTGCCTGATGGCGCGCACGATCTGCGGCACGAGCACGGTGTTGAGGGCGCCGCCGGCGAACAGGATGTAGAGCGAGTTGGGCACCATGTCGGCCAGGCCGTAGATGTCGGCCTGGCGGGTGGCGGTGCCGAGGATGAAGGCGAGCAGCGCCACCCGGACGACGCCGAGGATACGGGAGATCAGGGTGCCCGATGCCATCACCGCGCTCGCGGAGACCAACCTCTTCGTACTGCTGACCTGACTCAATCGATTTCCTTCTCTAAGGCCCGTTCACGCCGCACCGCGGAGATCCGCCATGCCGTGCCGCCGAGGACCACTGCACCCGAGACAAGGATGATGATCCAGCCGACGCGCCCGAGATCGGTTGCGGTGATCTCGATCTCCTCGGCGTCGCGCAGTTCCATGCCCTCCGCGGTCACGAGCTTGGGGTGCACGCGGGCGACGCCATTGGCGGACGCCTCGGGTGTGATCGTGATCGTCACGGATCCCTGGGCCGGCACCTCGACCGGATCGACGGCGGGCACGCGGATGCGTTGGGGCGCGTCGGAGTCGAAGCTGACGCCCACGGTGACCGGTACGTCGAGCTCATTGGTGAGCGTGGCCGGGAACTCGTTGACGCGGGCGCCCATCACGTAGCTGGCGGCGGTGCGGAGGGTGATGCGGCTGAGGTCGATGTCGGGCGGGGAGGCCGCCCGGACGTACTCGACGGCATCGGCCTCGGTGGCGAAGCCCTTGGAGTAGGCGGTGGCGCCGATCCTGGGCAGGTCGTAGGGCGGGGCCTTGGGCGTGAGGTCCGCGAGGAGTGCGGCGTTGTCGGCCTCGGTCTGGAGCGTGGCGACGAGGTTCGTGAGCCCGGCGGGGACGGGGGCGTCGGCCCAACGCAGCGGCTCGGCGGGGGTGGTGGAGGCTGGGACGTGCTCGCGGTACGGGGTGAGCTCGTCGTCGATGGCGGCGCCCTCGGGGGTGTCGATCACGTAGAGAGGCGGGCGGGGGGCGAGCATCTCCTCGGCGATCCGGCGGGAGAGCTGCACGCCCGGTGGGAGAGCCTTGACGGCGCTCTGTGGGGCGGCGGTGAGCACGCGCGGCGGGCCGACGCTGGCGCCGCTGGCTTTGCGGATCACGACGGTGCGGAACTCGCCGAGCTTGGCGATGAGGTCGTTGCTGGCGCCATCGTCGAGGATGGCCACCGACGGGAGGTCGGATATGTCGTCGGCCACTGATTCGCGCGCCCAGTTGAGCACGCGGTGGAGTTCGCCGGTGACGTCTGCGCGCACCAGGTCGGGGTTGCCGTAGGGGAGGCGCCAGAGGCGGCCTTCGGCGGCGAGGTGGTCGACGCGTTCGACCCAACGCAGCGCGACCCCGCTCGCGGCGCGTTCCTCCCCGGCGACGGTGTGCTCGCGGCTGAGCCGGCGCGCCGCGCGGTAGAGCGCCGGATCGACGGCGGCCACGACGCCCGGCCGCTCCGCGGAGGCCAGCAGGATCTCGAGGCGGGTGGCCAGGTCGTCGGCCAGGGAGTCGTCGAGGAAGGTGCCTTCGGGCAGCCAGGAAGGGGTCGCGGCGAGCACGACGAGCGCGCTGGAGCCGACGGGCCGCGCGGTGGCCGCGGTGGCGACCTCGGCGCGGCCGACCACCATGTTCTGGTCACCCTCCGGGATGCCGCGCACGTGGACGCCGAGCAGGTAGACGGCGTCGTCGCGGGGGAACGGGGGCTGGTACTCGGCCTCGGTGGTGAGCTCGCGGATGGTGGCGCGCACGTGGAAGTTGGCGCGCTCGCCCGGGCCGAACGCCTCGTCGCGGGTGAGGGTGTGCAGGTTGCCGGCCTCCTCGAGGAAGAGGCGGGCGCCGAGCGGCACGTCGTTGGTGATGGCGGTCAGTTCCCTGGGGCTGGTGATGGGCACCGGGGCGCGCCAGAAGTGCACGTTGACGTAGCGGATGGGCGTGGTGGAGACGTTGGTCAGGCGCCCCTCGATCTCGACGACCTGATCCGGGTTGCTGAGGTCGAGGGTGGGGGTGGAGATGGAGGTGATCTCCACATCCAGGAGGTCGGTCTGGGCGTGGGCCTGGCCGGGGACGGCGACGACG
>DURG01000196.1 GCA_012837465.1 Propionibacterium sp.
CGCCGATGGTGCCAGTGGTGCTCGTGGCGACGTAGAGCCTGTCTGGCGCGCCGGCGGCGTCGACGATCTCGCGCATGGTGCCCTCGGCGTGCGCGCGGATGGCGGCGACGTTGGAGTACTGGTCGAGCGAGATCGCGCCGGGGATCTCCTCCACGAGCGAGCGGACGAGGTGCAGCCTGGCCACGAGGAAGTCGCCGGTCTCGGGATCGGGCTCGGTGACGCGGTGCACCTTGGCGCCGTAGGCCTCGATCGCCGCGACGGTGCGGGCATTGGCGCGGGGGTCCACCACACACTCGAACCGGAAGTCGAGCAACCTCGCGAGCCGCGCGGCGGCCATCGCCAGGTTGCCGGAACTGGATTCGACGACGACCGTGCCCGGCTTGAGCCTGCCAGCCTCCCAGGCGTCGCGGATGATGCCCAGCGCGGAGCGGTCCTTGGCGCTGCCGGTGGGGTTGCGGTTCTCGAGCTTGGCGAGGACGCGCACGTCATCGCGTGGGAACAGCCGGGCCAATGGCGTCAGCGGGGTGCCACCGATGTCGCGGCCGAGCCGGGCGGGGAAGGTGTCGGTCACCCGGACCACGTTATTGTCGAGTCAGCGCGCCGCCAACACCCGCGGGGGTGCGTTGGGAAGGGACAGATGTCGAAGCAGGCCGTTCGGATGGTGGCCATCGTGCTCGTGCTGATGCTGGTGTTGACCACAGCGGCGTCGATCTTCATGACCGGTCTGATCTGAGGCTCACTCGCTGCGCAGGGCCTCGACCGGGTCCTTGCGCGAAGCCGACGACGCGGGCAGCAGGCCGGCCACAGAGGTCAGTACCATGCTGATCAGCACCAGGACGGCCGCGGCCTGCCACGGCAGCACCGCGACGTTCGGCACGTCGAAGCGGTTCTCCACGATGATGTTGGCCGGGATGGTCAGCAGCGCGGTGATCACGACGCCCAGGACGCCGGCGACGAAGCCGACGATGAGGGTCTCCGCGTTGAAGACGCGGCGGATGTCGCGCTTGCTCGCGCCAACGGCGCGCAGGATGCCGATCTCCTTCTTGCGTTCGAGCACCGAGATGTAGGTGATCACGCCGATCATGATCGACGAGACGATCAGCGAGATGGCCACGAACGCGATCAGCACGTAGCTGATGGTGTTGATGATGTCGGTGACCGAACTCATCAGGGCGCCCACGAGGTCGGAGTAGGTGATGACCTTGTCCTCGTCGCCGACGTCCCGCATCCGGTCGTTGTAGTCGTCGAGGAGTTGCGTGACCTGGGCCTTGGACTCGAAGTCGATCGGGTAGATGTTGATGAGCGAGGGGCTGTCCGGAGAGGCGTAGCCCAGGTCGCGGAGGTTGGCTTCGTAGGTGGCCGGCCGCGTCGACGCCATGGACATCAGCAGTTGGGTGAGTTCCTCCTGGCTGCGCGCCATCTGGAAGGCCTCCATGAACGCGTCCTGGTCCACGCTCATGGCGGCTCGGAGATTGTCGGCCATCCCCGCCATGCTGGATTCGAGGGCCCCACCGATCTGGGACCGGAGCGCACCGGCCAACTGGTTCGAGACATCGGCCATGTAGACCTGCATGACCTGCTCCATGTAGGAGCCGAGCTCGGCCTGGAGTTCCGCGGCCAACTGCTGCTGCATGCCCTCGATGTCGATGGATTCCATGGCCGAGGCCATCGCCTGCTCCATCAGCACCTGCTGCTGCTCGCCGAGGTAGATCTGGACGTTGCCGACGACATCGGCCGGGTCGAGCTCCCGCTCCGTGGCCCATTCCAGGTAGGCGGCCATCTGCTCCTGCAGACCTTCCCTGTCGATCTCAAGTTCCTCCGCAGTGGCGGTGGCGAGCGCGTCCCACTCCTCCGACGCGAAGAAACCCGGGAGGGTCACCGCGAGGTCCAGCGGGTCCAGCTCGTTGGCCACCACCCAGGCGGTGTAGGCCTCGACGAAGGCCGGTGCCTGCGCCAGCACCTGCTCGGGGTCCAGCTCCGGCAGTTCCAACGTCGGGGCCTCGGGCAGCTCCATCAGCTCGGAGAGATCCGGCATGTTGGGCATCATCCCGGCGGGGTCGAAGCTGTCCATCAGCCCGCTGAGGTCGAGCGGCGGCATCTTCGACGGGTCGATGTCGATGGCACCCATGTCGAGGTCCATGTCCAGGCCACTGAGGTCCGGCTGGAGCATCGACTCGTCGATCGTGAAGGCGTTGGCGATGGCGTCCTCGTCGATGGTGAACAGCGAGGTCATGTCGAACTCCTCGCGAGGGGTGTCCTCGCTGAAGCTGCGGCCCGTGAACACGTTGGTGCCGGCGTCGGCCAGCTGTTCCTGCACGATGCGTTCCTGCGCGGACTGCTCCATGAGGTGGTGGGTCAGGGCGCGGGTGTAGTAGATGCCGGGGCCCAGCGTCGCGTTGCCCTCCCCCGTCGGCTTGGCGATGCCGACGACCTTCAGCGCCACGCCGTCGCGCACCAGGGAGGCGACGTGGCCGGTGTCCTCGCTGCGGTCGGTCCACACGTCGAACTCCGGGTCGTGGACGTAGTAGTCGGCCGGGTTGACCAGCTTGAAGGTCACGTCCATGACCTCGTCGAAGGAGAACTCCTGCGTCGTGGTGGGGACGTCGACCTCCTCCTCGGCCATCATCTGGCGGATCATCTCGTCGAGATCGGCAGGGTCCATCAAACCCATGGCGTACAGCGCGAGGTCGCTGATCCCACCGTTGGCTGTGAGCACGACGAGGGTCTCGTCGTGGGCGACGGGCCAGCGGCCGGATACCACGTCGTACTGCTCCTCGACGAGCGAGACGTCCTCGACCAACTCGGCGAACGCGCTGGTGCGCAGGCCTGCGGTCATGGAGCCGGAGCCCGCAGGCGGGGCGAAGCCGAGCGCGGCCAGCGCCGGATCGGGGTTGACCTGCCGTGGCTCGTCCACGAAATCGGCGGCGTAGAGGTGGGGGGTGACGTCGTAGGAGTATTCGACGGCGCTGACCAGGTCGTCGATGCCGCCGCCGTTGTCGTCCAGGTAGGTCTTGAGGGAGGCGAGGTCGTTGGTGCCGACGCTCGAGAACATGTTCGACATGAGCGGCACCTCGCGCACCGTGTCGCTCTCCCGGCCGGTGCCGTGCGCCTCCTCCACGAGCCCTGAGGAGGCGGCGAACATGGCGGTCATGTCGAAGCCCTGGGACTGGATCATGAGCGGGTACTGGGAAAGGGTGTCCTCCTCGACGCTCTTGATGTAGCTGTTGACGCCGTTGGCGAGCGCCAGGATCGCGGCGATGCCGATGATCCCGATGCTGCCGGCGAACGACGTCATCAGCGTGCGGCCCTTCTTCGTCATCAGGTTGTTGAAGGACAACGCGATGGCGGTGAGGAAGCCCATGCTGGTGCGGCGGATGCGCCCCTCGTCCTGGAGGTCGGCATCGGCGGGCAGGTAGGGGTTGGTGTCCTCGACGACGCGGCCGTCGCTGAGGTGCACGATCCGGTTGGCGTACTCGTCGGCCAGTTCCGGGTTGTGGGTGACCATGATCACCAGGCGGTCACGGGCGATACTGGTGAGCAGGCCCATGATCTGGACGCTCGTGGTGGAGTCGAGGGCGCCGGTGGGTTCGTCGGCGAGCAGGATCTCGGGGTCGTTGATGAGGGCACGCGCGATGGCGACGCGCTGCATCTGGCCGCCGGAGAGCTGGTTGGGCCGCTTGTGCACATGGTCTGCCAAGCCCACCTCGTCGAGGGCCACCATGGCACGGCGCCGGCGCTCAGCCCGGGAGACGCCGGCGAGGGTGAGGGCGAGTTCTACGTTGGCCAGCACCGTCTGGTGCGGGATGAGGTTGTAGCTCTGGAAGACGAAGCCGACGCGGTTGTTGCGGTAGGTGTCCCAGTCGCGGTCCGTGTACTGCTCGGTGGAGACGCCGTCGATGACGAGGTCGCCGGCGTCGTACTGGTCGAGGCCCCCGACCAGGTTGAGCATGGTGGTCTTGCCCGAACCCGAAGGGCCGAGAACGGCGACGAACTCGTTCTCGCGGAAGGCGATGGACACGTCGTCCAGGGCGACCTGCGTGAAGTCGCCCGTGGTGTACGCCTTGCGCACGTTGCGGAGTTCGAGCATGCCAACCTTCCAGAATGGGCATCCACCCACCAGTGTCCCACTACGGCCAAACAAGGTTATCCCCAGCCCGGGCGCGGGGTCGTCCGCTGCCAGCTTGGCCGCTGGATGGTGGGCGCAGGAGCCGCAACCGCGGCAGAGCGGCGCCCCCACCGTCGCCGCCGGGCGACCTCCGCGCCAACGCCCATCTCACCGCGCCAACGCCCATCTCACCGCGCCAACGC
>DURG01000197.1 GCA_012837465.1 Propionibacterium sp.
CGATCCGCATCGCTTCATGGGAGACGGCCCGCAGCATCGCCAACCGGTGGGGCACCTCGTGGTAGGCGCCCTTGCCCTCGCCGATGAGGTCGGCGTTGACGTTGCCGGTGATGTGGAGCACGCGGCTCTGCGAGTTGAGGGCCTCGAGCATGGAGCCGGCCGCGTTGCCCGCGCCGGTGCCCGTCGAGGTGATGGCCACGCCGATGCCGCCGGTGGCCCGGGCGTATCCGTCGGCGGCGTTGATGGCGGCGGCCTCGTGGCGCACCGGCACGAAGCGTAGGTCGCGCTGCACGGCCTCCACCAGCGGGAGGTTGTGGATGCTGATGACGCCGAACGCCACGTCGACCCCGGCCTTGCGCATCACATCGACGAGGATGTCGCCACCGGTGCGCGCGTCGCGGGCCAGCTTCTCGGTGGAGGTCTTCTGCGTCTCGGTGGTGAGGTGCTGCTTCGGGTTCATGGCTGGACGTCCGGCTCTTCCTGCGCGATGCGCTGGGCGATGGTCTCCTCGCCCGGCTCATCGACGTGGAGGGTACGGTCGACGGCGACCTGGAGGTCGTCGGGGGTCATGTCCGCCGCATCGGCGCCGTCGTCGATGAGGTCCTGGGTGCCCAGGTCCTCCTCCATCACCTCGTCGCCGTCGTCCAAGGTGTCGTTGAGGTCTCGGATCGCGTCGGCGTTGCCGGCGGCTGGGTCGACGAAGTTCTCGGGGGCAAGGTCATCTGTGCTCATGTTCCACCCTTACAAGGTCGGCCCAAACGTGCCTCCCCCTTCGGGGTGGTCGCGGGCTAGAGCAGGTCGTCCAGCCACTCGACGACGGTGGAGGCGATGCGGTCGTGGTCCTTCTTCAGGCTGTGGTCGCCGTCGACCACGAGGACTCGCCGATGCTCCGCCCCGGGTGGGCAGCCGAATGCGTCCGAGCGCCCCTGGATGACGAGGGTGGCAACCGTGGCTGCCTCGAGGTCGCCCAGCCGGGACTGCTCGGGCTTGCCAGGCGGGTGCAGCGGGAAGGCGAGGCAGAGCACGCCGACGCTGCCGGCCTCGGACGCGGTGCGGCAGGCGACCCGGCTGCCGTACGAGCGGCCGCCCGTGATGAGGGGCTGGTCGCCCAGTTCCTCCTGCAACGCGGCAATCACCTGGATGAAGGCCTCGTCCGTGGCGGACCCGCGCGGCGGGATCCTCCGGCCGGCTACCGCGTAGGGCGGGGTCACGATGGCCACGCTGATCCCCGCGGCCTGTACCGCGTCGGCCACGCTGAACAGGTCGTGGAACGGCTTCCCGCTGGCTCCGGGGCCGAGCACGAGCAGCCCGCGGCTGGGCTCCGCCAGCCTCAGGTCCACCTCGGCCGGTCCGCGCGTCGTCTCGATCGTCCTCATGGGGGAATCATGCCCCGTCGGCGACCCGTTCGCTGCGAGCCGAACTAGTCAGTCCCGAAGCTATCGATGCGCTGGGGGCGGGTAGCTGTGGAGCGTCCCCACCTGACCCCCGAATCCGCATCGATATCTTCAGCACGACCCCCTGGATCGCCGTTACGCTGGCGCCATGGCGGTCGTCCTCCTCGCGCTGGGCTCCCGTGGCGACGTGCAGCCCATGTCGGTCCTCGGTGGTGAGTTGGTGCGACGGGGCATCCCGGCAAGCGTCATCGCCTCGCACGAGTACCGCGACCTCGTCGAGGAACGCGGGGCGAGGTTCGTGCCGGTCGACATCAGCGTGGCCGAGGTGGTCGCCAACTCGCGCAACCGCCGCCTCCTCCTCTCCACCCTCGCCGGGCAGGGCCTCATGCTGCGCAACTGGGTGCACCGGGCCAGGGAGCCCTTCGCCGACGCGGTCGCCTCGACGGTGGCCCCCGGCGACACCGTCATCTCCGGCATCCTCGCCGCCACCGCAGGGATGAGTGCCGCCGAGGCCAACGGTGGCCGGGCCGCCACGCTGCTCTTCACCGGGCAACACCCGACGGCGCACCGCGAGAGCCACTGCTTCGAGCGCTGGTACCGCAACTCCCGGCGCTACAACGAGTGGGGCGCGAAGGTCAGTTGGCGCGGCGCCACCAGCCTCGGCGCCACCCTCGCCGCTCCCATCCGCCGTCGGCTCGGCCGCCCGCGCTTGGGCGAACGGGGGCTGACCCGGAGGCTCGACGACCACCCGATCCTGCTGGCCGCCAGCCCCCTGCTTGTGCCGCCCGCGCCGGACTGGCCCACGCACCACGTCCAGACCGGCCACATCACGGACGAGAGCGGCGGCCCGTTCCCCGCCGACCTCATGGACTTCCTCAGCACCGGCCCGGTGTTCGTCGGCGTCGGCAGCTTCACCGGCGCCACGGGCGGCGAGGGCCTCGACATCCTGACGGAGACCGCCCGCCGAGCGGGGCGGCCCATCATCACCTTGGCCCCTGCCCCTGACCTCGTCGGGCGCAGGAGCGAGCACCTCTTCGCCGTTTCCGGGGTGAACCTGGAACACCTGTTCCCCGAGGTCGCGGGCGTCGTCCACCATGCCGGCGCAGGCACCGCCCACGCCGCCCTGCGCTCCGGGCGGCCGAACGTCGGCGTCCCCTTCGGCGTCGACCAGCCGTACCACGCCGACCGCCTGCACCGGCTCGGCGTCGGGCCCCCGCCCGTTCCCTTCCCCAAGCTCGACCCCGCGCGCCTCGCCGCGCTGATCGACGAACTCGTAGCCAGCCCCCGAACTGCCGGATACGAGCAGCGCGCCGCCGATGTGGCTGAGCGGGCGAGAGCCGAGGACGGACTCCAACGCACGGTCGAGGCCCTGGGTCGTCTGGGGTTGCTGTGAGTTGCGTACGCTGGACGACAAGGAGGCAGTCATGGCCGTGAGGAAGAAGATCGACAAGCTACCCGGGTGGGCGAAGGCGCTGCTCGGCGTCTTGGGAGTCGTCGACGTGGGGCTGCGCGTGCTCGCCGTCCTCGACGTCGCCAACCGCCCTGAGGAAGAGGTCAACGGCCCCAAGCAGGTCTGGCTGCCCGCGCTGGCCACCGTGTCGTCGATGGGCCTGCTGCCCGCCGCCTACTTCACGCTCGGCCGCCGCAGGGCCTAGCTACTCCTGCGTCAGGAGGCGCAGCACCACGTCGAGTTCACGGGGGTGGCGCAGTAGCAGCACGGGGGCGCCGTCGGGCCGCGCGGCCCAGGCCCGCATGGCCGCGCGCTTCTTGGCGAAGCTCTTGAAGTGCCACAGGATGATCGACTCGCTGGAGAAGATCGCCCGCCAGTTCTCGGTGTTCCCGTTGCACATCTCCTGCCTCGTCACGATGCGCGAGAGGGTGCGGCGCATGAGGCGGGCCAGGCTCAGCCAACGCGGGTAGTCGAGGCCGACGATGACGTCGGCGTGGGGCTCGACCAAGTCCCGGAACGCGCCGTAGGCGGTGTCGAACACCCACTCCGGTTCGGACGCCGCCGCCCCGGCGAGGCGGCGCATGTCGTCAGCCGGGCGTTGCACCCAGTTCGGCAGCCAGCCGAACTCCTCGTCTGTCAGGTGCACGGGCAGGCCCAACTCCTTGCCGAGGGCGAGCGCCGCCGTCGACTTCCCGGATCCAGTGACGCCGTGCAGCAGGACGCGGCGGGCGGAACGGAGGTCGTCGAAGGAGGCGAGGGGCATCCGGACACGCTACCGAACGTCGCTAACCTGAGCCCATGCCATCAGCCGAAGGAAACCTCACCTGGGAACCGCTCGCGGAGCGGCCCGACCTCGTCGCCGGCCCCGTCGCGGCTGCCGCACCCCTGGTGCCCGGGGCCCGCGTCGCAGAGATCGACGC
>DURG01000198.1 GCA_012837465.1 Propionibacterium sp.
ATCCTCGCAAGCTCGGATGCGACCGGCTCAACCAGCGAAACAGGCTCGGATGCGACCGGCTCAACCAGCGAAGCGGGGCGGCTCGAACTCCGGGGCCGTGGCCGCGGGCTTCTCGCCCAGGCGACGCAGGGCCTCGTCGACGGCGACGTCCAGCTGGACGTCGGCGTCCGACTCCCACTCCCCCGGGCCCATCTCCACCACGATGTCCGGGTCGACGCCGTGGTTCTCCAGCCCGAAGCCGTGCTGTTCGAACGCGATCCAGTACCGCGGCTGCGTCACCTCCGTGCCGTCAACCAGCGTGAACCGGCCGTCGATTCCCACGACGCCGCCCCAGCTGCGCTCCCCGACCACCGGGCCGAGGCCCAGGTTCTGCGCGGCCGCGGTGACGATGTCGCCGTCGGATCCGGCGAACGGGTTGGTGACGAACACCACCGGCCCCCGTGCCGCTTGGCTCGGGTAGGTCGACGCGCCCTCGTGATGGCGGGCCCCCATCCATCCGATGGCGCGCCTCGCCAGCCGCTCGATGACCAGCTCCGAGGTGTGGCCGCCGCCATTGAAGCGGACGTCGACCACGACGCCGTCACACCGCATCGCGGAGTCGATGAGTCGGTGGAACTCGGCCCAGCCGCGGGCGACCATGTCAGGCACGTGCACGTATCCGACGCGCCCCTCGGAGCGCTTGCGCACGTACTCCACCCGGCTGGCCACCCACTCGTGGTAGCGCAACGGGGATTCGTTGCTGGTGGGCACGACGGCCACCCGGCGCTTCTGCCGCCCCCGCGCAAGGGTGAGCTCGACCACCTTGTCCGCGGCGCCTTGGAGCATCGCACCGATGTGGGGCGCCTCTGCACTGGGGTGCCCGTCGATGGAGACGAGGACATCGCCGGGCTCGGCCGCGACCCCGGCCGCCCTCAGCGGCGAGCGGGCGGTCGGGTCCGAGGTCTCCCCGGGGAGGATGCTGACCAGCACGAGTTCACCCTTGGCGTTGCGCTTGAACGTGGCACCGAGGTGGCCGACGGACGGGCCGTCGTCGCCAGGGGCATCCACGTAGGCGTGGGAGGTGTTCAGCTCGCCCACGGTCTCCCAGAGGACGTCGACGAGGTCGTCGTGGGTGGCCAGGACATCGAGGAGCGGGCGGTAGCGCGCCACGGCCGCATCCCAGTCGGTGCCGTCGAAGTCGTCGCGCCAGTAGTGGTCGCGCATGAGGCGAGCGTTCTCCTCGAACATCTGCCGCCATTCGGCACGCGGATCGATCTCGCGGCGGAGCCGGCCGAGGTCGACCATGATCCGGGCGTCCTCGTCGTCGCCGGGCGCCTGCTCAGCGCCCTGTACCCAGATCTCCTCGCCGTTGCGCACGACGAGGCGCTCGCCGTCGCCGCTCACGCCGGCACCGTCGCAGGCCTCGACCACGGTGCTGGCCTTGCGCGTCTTGAGCGAGAAACACTCGATGGAGTCCTTGACCTCGCCGTCGACCCCGGCGCGGAGCGCGCCCAGCTCGCCCAGCGAGCGCAGTGACTGCCAGACGAACCCCGCCTTCGTGGCCTGGAGGTGCCCATAGCGGCCGGATGGCACGGGGAAGGGCACCATCCGGTCCTCCACTCCCTCGACGTCGAACTCGACGCTGACCTGGTCGGCCTCCTTGCCGCCGTCCTTTCCGTCGACGTCCCTGTGCTCGTCCTCATCGGCCTCGCTGATGGCCCAGCCATCGGCGGCCGGGCCGAACGGGACGGGCTCCGCGGCGCTCAGCGGCACCAGCCAGGGACGGACCGTGTTGGTGAACGACAGGTCGAAGGTCAGTTCGTCGTAGGAGGGATCGATGGTCCGGCTGGAGAGGAGGGCCAGGAACTTGCCGTCGGGCGAGAACACGGGCGAGAAGTCGTTGAACTGGCCCCGCGTCAGCGTGAAGGCCTGCTTCTGCGTGGTGTCGTAGCCGACGAGCTGGCCGAGCAGGCCCTCCTGTGCGATGGCATTGCGCCACACGAGGTAGCGCCCGTCGGGTGACCAGGTGAAGCCCGTGGGCTCGCCCACGGTGGAGCGGCCGACCTCCTTCACCGATCCGCGGGCGACGTCGACGATGTGGACCGCGCCGTCGTGGCTGCCGACGGCGATGCGGGTGCCTTGCACGTTCGGCTCCAGCGTCACGACGCGGCCCAGGCGGCCGGCGCCGATCCGACGGGGCTTGTCGCCACCCTCGACGAGCCGGACCTCCAGCGCATCCTCACCGTCAGCGTCGGTCACCCAGACGGCCTTGCCCCCCTTCTCATCCAGGAAGCGGGGCTCCCGCACGCGCACTCCATCGGTCGCCGCGAGTGCTCGTGCGGGGCCGCCACGGTGCGTCAGGTAGTAGGCGGCGCCACGCCACTCGAGCAGTGATCCGTCTCCCCCATGGTCGGGGACGATGGACTCCAGACGGTCGGTTGGTGCCACGTGCACCGGTTGCGGCGTCCCGACTGCGGTGCCCAGTTCGATCAGCTGTGGTTCAGCCCCGAGGTGGGCCAAGTGGAACAGCTGGCCCCGGGTGTGGAACACGACGCCCTGGCCGTCGCTGGTGGCGTCGCGGACGTAGCCGTCGTCGGGGGTATGGGACGTGTGGCACTGAAGGTCCCCACCGTGCGAGTCCACCGACCACACCTGGGCCTGTACGTCCGGGGAGTCGCCCAGGTCCGAGGTGAACACCAGCCTGTCGCCCACCCACGTGGGGTTGTGGAGACCGGCGGCCTCATCGGGAAGGATGCGGGTCCAGTCGCCCTTGCCGTCGCCGATGTGGAGGCGTGCAGCCATGCCTCCGCGGTAGCGCTTCCACCCCGAGGGGTCGCGGTGGTTGATGGAGGCCACGGCCACCTTGCCGGATCCGTGCACGGCGGCCGACGTGGCGCCGCCCCACGGGAGGCGGGTGAGCTCGCCGTCGAGCGAGAGGGAGTACATGTAGGTGTCGACACGGTGCACGCCCTCGTGGTCGGAGCTGAGCAGCACGTGCTGGTCGTCGAGCCAACCGGAGACGAGCAGCCTGCGGGTGCCCAGCCAGGTGAGGCGACGTGAGCCACCGTCCAGATCCGCCACGTAGGCGTCCCATCGCCCGTTGGTGGTGGCGGTGTAGGCCACGCGGGTGCCGTCCGGCGAGAACCGGGGGTTGCGGGGGGTTGCCTCCCCGACAGTGATGCGAGCCGCACGGCCACCCGTCAGGGGGCCGAGCCACAGGTCGTCGTCGGCGACGAAGACCACCTGGTCGAGGTGGAGATGGGGATAACGTCGATAGCCTCGGGTCACCCGCCCAACCTTACGCGGTGCCGCGGTCGCCGTTCCAGCTACTCAACGGCGAAATTCTTGCGAAGCGCTCACGGCAGGAGGGGATGCCTGATGGGCAATGGGGATGACGTGGACGATCAAGGGTCAGGGCTTCCGGGACGAGCACGGACGCCACGCGTTCCTGCACGGGATCAACTTCGTGGACAAGAACCCCGAGAAGCGGCCAGCCGGCGTCCCGCCGTGGACCGACCACGACCTGGCGCAGGCTGCCAGTTGGGGCCTCAACGGCGTGCGGCTGGGGGTGATCTGGGCCGCCGCGATGCCAGCGCCCGGCCGCCCCGACGAGGCATACCTCACCTGGCTGACCAGCCAGGTGGAGGCCTGCCACCGCGCAGGCCTCCACGTCGTCCTCGACGCCCACCAGGACCTCTACGCGCAGGCCCACTCCGACGGTGCCCCCGCGTGGGCCACGCTCACCGACCATCCCTTCGACGCCACCGGCCTGTGGAGCGACGCGTACCTCGTCTCCCCCGCCGTCCACGAG
>DURG01000199.1 GCA_012837465.1 Propionibacterium sp.
GGCCGAGGGTTTGGAGCGGCTGATCGGGCACGGCGTCACCGCCGTCCGCGCCGCCGGCCTGTGGGCGGGCGTCGACATCGAGGAGCCGCTGGGCACGGGCCGCATCGTCAGCGAGCGGTTGATGGAGCGGGGCGTGCTGGTCAAGGACACGCACGGCCAGACCATCCGCATCGCGCCGCCGTTGGTGATCACCGAGGACGAGTTGGATTGGGCGCTGGAGCAGTTGCGTCTCGTCCTCGACGAACTCCGCGGCTGAGGACGACGGCGGGGCGCCAACCTTCCCGGAGGGCGCCTGTCCTGCAGGGCTGGCCCCTTCAGTGGAGGCTGGCGCGTTGCCCTGAAAGGTTGGCGCCTTCGCTCAGAGTTGGCGCCTTCGCTCAAGGTTGGCGCCTGTCGACCGGCTCAGCCCATCGTCGAGGTGTCGATGACGTAGCGGTAGCGCACCTTCGAGTTCACAACGTTGTCGTAGGCCTCGTTGATCTCGTCGGCGGGAATGATCTCGACGATGGGGCGCACGTCGTTGTCGGCGCAGAAGTCGAGCATCTCCTGGGTCTCCGGAATGCCGCCGATGTTCGAGCCGGCGATCACGCGGTTGCCGTTGATGAGGCGGCCGAGGCTGAAGGTGGCCTTGCCGTCCGACGGGAGACCCAGGTTGACGACCACGCCATGCGGCCGGGTGAGGCCGATGAGGGTGTCGAGTTCGACGCCGTCGGAGATGGTCGACACGACGATGTCGAAGGTGTTGCGGAGCTTCTTCATGGCATCGATGTCCTGGGTCGCGACGTAGTCCGTCGCGCCGAGCTTGAGGCCGTCGTCGCGCTTGGCCAGCGTGCGGCCGAAGGCGGTGACCTCGGCGCCCATCTTGGCCGCGAGCTGCACGGCGACGTGGCCGAGGCCGCCCAGGCCGATGACGGCGACCTTCTTGCCGGGGCCGGCGCCCCAGTGCTTCAGTGGGCTGTAGGTGGTGATGCCGGCGCACATGAGCGGGGCGGCGTGCTCGAGCGACATCTCGTCGGGGATGTGCATGAGGTAGTTCTGCTCGACCGTGATGGCCTGCGAGTAGCCGCCGGCGGTGGGTTCGCCGTCGCGGCCGATGGCGTTGTAGGTGCCGACGGTGCCCCGCTCGCGGTTGGTGCAGAACTGCTCCTCGCCGTCCTGGCACATGTCGCACTCGCCGCAGGAGTCGACGAAGCAGCCGACGCCGACGCGGTCGCCCACCTTGAACTTGGTCACCTCGGAGCCCACCTTGCTGACCACGCCCGCAATCTCGTGCCCGGCCACGAGCGGGTAGAGGGTCTTGCCCCATTCGCCGCGCGCGGTGTGGATGTCGGAGTGGCAGATGCCGGCGTAGGCGATGTCGAAGTAGACCTCTGTGGGGCCCGGCTCGCGACGGGTGATCGTCGTCTTCTCGTACCTGCCGGTGGGGGAATCGATGGCGTAAGCGTTGACCTCAGGCATGGGTCAAGCCTACTGCGCGACTACTCGCCGCCGAGGCCTTCGAGCCACTCGGCCTCGAGCTCGGGGCCGGGCATGGGGGCCTCGGCGTCCTCGTCGGGGACGGTGCAGTTGAGGGCGGCGGTGCCGGGGGCGGGGCCGAACTCCTTGCCGCCGAAGATCACGTCCTTGGCGTAGGCGTAGTAGGCGTCGTGCTCGCCGGTCTCGTACGGGTTGTCGAGCGCGCAGCGGCCGACGTAGTAGCCGATGACGTCGGCGAAGACCTCGGTGACCTTGCGGCCGGCGTAGTCGGAGAAGCGACCCTCCTGGGCGTACAGCTTCTTGAAGTCCAGCCAGTACTGCGGCTCCGAGTACCGGTCCGAGTTGAGGACGTGCGCCAGTTCGTGCGCGACCAGGCGGGTCAGGCGGCCCTCGTCGCCGGAATCCAGAGCGCGCTGGAACTTGGCGAAGTCGAGCGAGACGTAGTTGCCCTTGGTGAGGCTCCAGTCACCCCAGGCGTAGCCGCGGATGTTGGTGGTGTTGATGCCGACGTTGCCGTTGACCTTGGCCTGGAGGTCCGTGCGGTAGGAGGTGCACTCCATCGCATCGAGGGTCTCCCACAGGATCTTGATCGACGGCAGGCGTTCAGCCGTCCACTGCGAACCGGCCAGTTGGAAGCCGAAGTTCGCGGTGAGTTGGGCCTTGATCTCGTCGATGCTGGCGTCATCCGGGAACGGGAACGTCGAGGCGCATGGCTGCGGGATGCCGGTGACGGGGGCGACGGGCTCGGGTGCGATGGGGAGGGCCTGGGCGGAGGTGCCGGCGATGGAGCCAACGGCTACGGCAGCGAGCGCTGCGAGCGAGGCGATCCATGTGCGCACGTGAGTCTCCCGTGACTGTTGGCGATGTCTGACGTGTAAAGAGTTCCTGAAGATTCTCAGGAAAGCAAACTGAGAGCAGTGTAATCGCCCTGCGGACACGAAGGTGCATCGGGTCCACTTTTCGGCCGTTCCTGTGGATAACTTCGGGCGACGCGCCGAAGTTGTCCACAAGTGCAGCCCAACGCTCGTTACTGACCCCCTCGTTTCCTACAGTCCGGATCGGTAGGAGGGGGCAACATGCACAACCAACCACGACCCACGGCACCAGACCTCACCCCGCCGACGGCTCCCAGGCCCGAGGCGGTGCAATTGCGCGCCCGACGCAGCCCGAAACTGGTGGCGCTGGGCGCGCTGCTCGTCGCGGTGGGCGGCATCGGCGCCGCGGCGCTCTACACCACCAACGCAGACCAGCGTGCCGTCGTGGTGATGGTGGGCGACGTCGCGCGCGGTGACCTTGTGGGCCGGGAGCAGTTGGCGGTCATCGAGGTGCCCGGGTCGCTCGCCGTGGATGCCCTCCCCGCCGACGGCATCGACTCCCTCGTCGGGCAGGTGGCCCGCACGGATCTCCCCGAGGGGTCCTTCCCGCTCGAACGACACGTCGGCACGGATCCCCTGCCCGCCGGTCAGGGCCTCGTGGGCCTGAGGTTGCCGCTGGGCAAGCTCCCCACCAGCGACCTCCCTCCCGGCACCACGGTGCGCCTCGTGGGGTTGATCGAGGGTGCCGAGGCCGCGGTCGACGCGGTCATCGCGACGCGGCCGGTGCTCCTCGACGACGGCGTGAGCTACTCCTTCGACGTGCAGGTGGCCGACGGGGAGGCCGACACTGTGGCCCGCCTCTCGGCCGGCGACCAGGTGGCGATGATCGTGGTGACGCGCTGATGGCCGTCATCGTCCTGACGTCCGCGACGGGGGCGCCCGGGGTGACCACGGCGTCGCTCGGGCTGGCGCTCACCTGGCCGCGCCACGTGCTGCTCGCGGATTGCGACCGGGAACCGGCCCAGGCGGTGCAGGCCGGGTACCTGCGTGGGATGGACCACGGGGGTCGCGGCATGATGTCGCTGGCCCACCTCCACCGCGAGGGCCATCCGCTCGCCGCGGAACTCTGGCGCCAGACCCTTCCGCTCGTGCAGGAGGGCGACGTGCAGCGCCGCTTCCTGCCCGGCTTCACCTCCCCCGGCGCCTCGCGCCTCTTCGAGCACGTGTGGCCGGCGTTGGGTGAGGCCTTCGAGCAGTTGGATGCCCAAGGGGTCGACGTGCTGGTCGACGCGGGACGGATCACCACCACCGGGTTGCCGCTGGGCCTGCTCTCGGCGGCCGACGCGGTGCTCGTCACGGTGCGCACATCGCTGCGGTCGCTGGCCGGGGCGCGGATCCACCTGCCGACGCTGACCGACCAACTTCAGGCGCTGCCCCGCGAGACCTCCGTCGGGCTGCTCGTCGTCGGCCCCGGCCGCCCCTACTCGAGCGCCGAGATCGCCGCGCAGTTCGCCCTGCCGGTGTGGGCGGAGGTCCTGTGGGAGCCGAAGCAGGCCGGGGTCCTGAGCGACGGCGATCCCGAGCCCCGTCGCTTCTTCGAGGGCTCGTTCATGGGCCGGCTCCGGGCTGATGCAAAGGCGGTCTCGGAGCGGGTCAGCCGCGCGCGTCAAGCCCGCGAGCTCGTGCTGAGGGGGGCGTCGTGAGCGTGCACGAACTACCACCGCTGGCCGGCGCGCTGGGAAAGTTGGGCGTCGCGACGCACGGTTTCCCGCCGCTGCCTGGGCGCCGCGGCACCCCGTCGTCGCCTGCCACTCCCGCCCGCGTGCCCGGGCCTCCGTCGGAGGTCGATTGGCAACTGGTGGTGAGGCTGCGCAGGGAGGCCGCCGAGTCGATCGCCCGGGCCAGCGCGGAGTGGCTCAGTTCCCGCGGCCAGCCCATGCCGGAGGCCGACCGCAGGGTGCAGGGCCGCTCGATCATCCGCGGCGTGGTCCACTCGCACGCCCAGGCTCTGGGCGAGGCGGGCGAGGCACTCTGGCCCCTCGAGTTGGAGACGCGCTACGCGGACGCCGTCGAGAGCGCCATCTTCGGCTACGGGCGCCTGCAACCGCTGTTCGAGATCCCCGAGGCGGAGAACATCGAGATCCACGGGTGCGACTCGGTCGTCATCCAGTACGGGGACGGCCGGAGGGTGCAGCATCCGCCCATCGCGGATTCCGACGAGGAACTTGTCGACGCCATCCGCTTCCTCGGCGAGACCGCCACTCCCCCGCGGCCGTTCGACGACCTCCACCCGACGATGACGCTCGCCCTTGGCGAGAAATTCCGCCTGCATGCGATCGGCTATGGACTTTCCTTCAGGCCGAGCGTGGTGATCCGGCAGCACCGCCTCACCGACGTGACGCTGGCGGACCTGGCCGAGACCGGAATGCTGCCGCCCCACGTGGCACGGCTGCTCCAGTCGGCGGTGCTGGCCCGCAAGTCGCTGATCATCTCCGGCGACCAAGGTGCCGGAAAGACCACCCTGCTGCGCGCGCTGATCGCGGCCATCCACCCCAACGAGCGCTTCGGCACGCTGGAGACCGACTACGAACTCCTCACCCACCTCCTCGCCCACCGGCGCAACATGGTCGCGCTGCAGGCACGGATCGGGATGGGCGAGACGTCCGGCGGGGTCGGCGTGGGCGACTACACCGTCGCGGACCTCATCCCTGAGGCGCTGCGGCAGAACCTCACCCGCCTCGTGGTCGGCGAAGTGCGCGGCGCGGAGGCCGGCGCGCTTTTCGAGGCGCTCCAGTCCGGCGCAGGCACCTTGGCGACGACCCACTCGCACTCGGCATCGTCGACGATCGACCGCTTGGCTGCGCGTGTCGCCCAGGGCAGGGTGCTGAGCATCGCGGACGCGATGCACCAGATCGCCCATCACATCGACTTCGTCATCCACGTTGAGCTGACCGACGACACGTGGCGCGGCGGGATGCGCCGCCGGTTCGTCACCGAGGTGCGGCAGCTCACCGGCTCGATCGAAGCCGGGCGCCCGGCGACGCACCTCGTCTACCGTGCCGCGACCCCCACGTCTGCGGAGCTGTTCCAGCCGGAGGCGGCCATGGCCGCCGAGTTGGCCCAATTCGACGGGGCGTCGCTGTGGCGGTGATGGTGGCGGCGGCGGCAGGATGCACCGTCGGGCTGGGGGTGACGCTGGTGGTCGCCGGGATGCGGCGCGCGCATGAGTCACCCACAAGTCCATCCACAGGCCTGTGGACAAGGGCCGCTGGATGGTGGACAACCCTTTCACCCCGCCGTCGCTGGTGGTTCGGCGCTGCCGGGGGCGTGGGCATGCTGGCGACGGTGGTCACCGGGTGGTTGCCGGCCCTACTACTGGTGCCTGCCGTGACGATCGTGATCCCGCTGCTGCTCATGGCGCCCCCGCACCGCGAGGTGGACCTGCTGGCCGCGCTCGACCGCTGGGTGCGCCTCCTGGCCACCTCCCTCTCCTCCGGCAAGTCCATCCGCGACTCCATCTTCGCCACCAGGCAACAGGTTCCGCCTGCGCTGGTCGGGGCGGTCTCCAGGCTGTGTGCCCGCCTGGACCAGCGGTGGTCCATGCGTGACGCCCTCTTCGCGATGGCCGACGAGTTGGGCTCCGCCGACGCCGACGCGGTGGTGGCGGCCCTCGCGATCGCTGCCGGCCGCGGCGGTACCGGGACCCGCGCCACCCTCGCGGCGCTCTCGGACAACACCCAGGACAGGTTGCGCGCGCTGCGCGAGATCGCAGCCGAGCGCGCCAAGCCGCGGGTCGTGGTGCGGCAGGTCACGTTCATCACGCTCGGCGTGCTGGGCGCGGCCCTGCTCTTCAACGCCCAGTTCTTCGCCCCCTACTCCTCACCCCTCGGCCAACTGATCGCCACCACGCTGGCGCTCGCCTACCTGGGCTGCCTCGTCGTGCTCCGCCGCCAGACGGTGCCGCCCATGGCGCCGCGCTTCCTCAGGAGCCGAGCATGATGCTCGGCCTGGCGATCGCATGCGGCATGGTGGCGGGCTTCGGCGCCCTGCTGGTGGTGAAGGGAGCGGTTTCGGCCCCGTTGCGGCTCGGGGATGCGCTCGCGGTGCTCGACCGACGCCTGCCGGAGACCGAAGAGCCCCTCCCTCCCGGCCTCGACGGCCTCGGTGAGCGGGTGCACCGTCGGCTCCGCCTCCCCCTCAGCGCGAAGCAGCAGAAGCTGTTGCTGCTGCAGGGCCGCGCCGTCGGCGACTTCTTCGTCGAGAAGCTCGTCTGGACGGTTGCTGGCTTCTTCCTGCCAACCATGTGGGGCGGGCTGCAGTTGGCGCTGGGCCGGCCGGTGGGGCTGACGCCCCTGCTGGTCGCCCTCGCGGGCGCGGTGGGCGGGTTCTTCCTCGCCGACGTCCGGCTGCGCTCGGGTGCCGAGCAGCGGCAGCGGGCCGCCGTCGACGGGATCCACACGTTCTTCGACCTCGTGGTGCTGGAGCGCTTGGCCAATGCGTCTGCTGCCCAGGCGACGGCGAACGCCGCGGCTATCTCCGATGCGCCGTTGTTCCGCCGGATCACCTCCGGCCTGGAGCGGGCCCGGATGGAGCAGGTCCAGCCGTGGCCCGAACTGCGGCGGATCGCCGAGGAGTGGGACGTGCCCGAGCTCGCCGACTTCGCCGATGTGATGCAACTCGAGGAGCAGGGCGCCGGGCTGGCGGAGACGCTGCGGGCCCGCGTCCGCGAACTCCGCGACGCGCACCTCAGTGCTGAGAAGGAGCGGGCGCAGGCGGCCAGCGAGTCCATGACCCTGTGGATGACCATCCCCGCTCTCCTGCTGGGCTGCGCATTGCTCGCCCCGGCCCTGCTGAAGCTCGTGGGGAGTTGATGTCAAACGATTACGGCACCTGTGGACAACTTTTCCGATTTTCAACCAGCCCTGTGGACAACCAGTTTTCCGGCACCTTCACCGGCCAGAGTATTTCCTGAGGAGGAACCATGCTTCACCAGACCATCGGACTCATCGTCCAGACCCTTGTTCCCGTCCAGCGGCCCCGCGATGAGCGTGGCCTGAGCCAGAGCACCGAGAACGCGATCCTGCTGGCCGGCGCGGCCGCCATCGCGGTGCTCATCATCACCGTCATCACGGCCTTCGTCACCGACGGCCTCGCTGATCTGGGCTGAGAAGGGAGCACGGCATGCGGATACTGAGGGCAGGCGGGGCGCTGGCGGCGCTCGCCGCGCTGCTGTTCGGTGTGCCGTGGTTCCTCCTGCAATTCGCCTCGCCCACACACCTGCTGGAGGCGGATTGGGTGCGGGCGCTCACCGTCGGCGCAGATGGTCGGCTGATCCTGGCGTTGCTGGGTCTGGTCGGCTGGCTCGCCTGGGCGGTGCTGGCCCTCACGATCGCGTTCGAGGTGGTCGCGGTCCTCAGTCGGCAGCGGATCAGGCTGCGCCTGCCCGGCACCGGGTGGCTGCGTCCGGCGGTCGGCGCGCTCGTCATGGCCGTGGTCGCGTCGCCATCCCTGGCGTCAGCCGACACCGCAGCCCCACCGCTCGAGTCAGTGGCCGTCCTCACCGGCACCGAGGGTCCGGCGGAGGCGCCGCCCTCCACACAGCCTCCCGTGCACGTGGAGGGCCGGGAGTACGTCATCGAACCGGGCGACGAGCTCTGGGCCATCGCCGAGCGTGAGTTGGGCTCGGGCGAGCGGTGGCGGGAGATCCTCGCGCTCAACCCCACACTCGACGCCAGCGCCCGCCTGGCGGTGGGATCGGTGGTGCTGTTGCCCGCGGAGTCGCCTCAGCCCACCGTCGTGGTGGAGGAGGGCGACACCCTCTGGCACATCGCCGGCGACGAGTTGGGGGATCCCACCCGGTGGCCCGAGATCCATGCGGCCAACCGCGACCAGATCTCGGATCCAGACCAGATCGACGTGGGGTGGGAGTTGCGGCTGCCGGAATCGGTCGAGCCTCCCCCGGCGCCCGTCCCCGAGCCACCCGCAGACGCGGACGTCCCCGAGGTGCCCCAGCCTCAGTTGGCCCCGACGAGCGGGTCTGCTGCCGAAGCCGTGGCGGATGCCTTCGGCACCGGCTTGCCGCC
>DURG01000200.1 GCA_012837465.1 Propionibacterium sp.
ACTCCGTGTTCACCGAGCGCACCGCCGTGAAGGTCTACCGCGCCATCGCGCCGTTCGACGAGAGCTTGGGCTTTCCGCAGCGCGTGGCTTCCCACCTCATCAAGCGCGTCGGTACCATGCAGGCCGAGACCCTGGACCGGGAGCCCAACGCGTTCACCGACATCGACGTGCTCGAGGTGCGCGGCGACCTCGCGCTGTACGAGGTGCGCCCGCTGACCGGCAAGACCCACCAGATCCGCGCGCACTTCCACCAGTTGGGCATCCCGTTGCTCGGCGATCCCCTGTACCCAGAGGTGCTGCCCACGGAGATCGACGACTTCTCCACACCGCTGCGGCTGCTCGCGTACTCGCTCGAGTTCCCCGACCCCGTAGACGACGAGTTCAGGAAGTTCACTTCCCGGGTCGACCTGCAGTGGGCCTGACGGCGCTGCCAGAGGCGTTCGGAGCTGGCTCAGTGGACGAGGACGATCTTGCCGACGTTGTCGCCGCCGGTGAGTTGCTCGTGGGCCTTGCGCACATCGTCGAACGGGATGCGGGTCTCGGGTGAGAGCTGGATCCGGCCGTCGGCCAGCATGGGCCACACTTCGGCCTCGACGGCGGCGCAGATCTCGGCCTTCTCCTCCTTGGGGCGGAAGCGCAGTGAGGTCGCGGTGATGGTGGCCTGCTTGCTGAGCAGGAGCCCCAGGTTGAGGGTGCCCTTGACGCCGCCCTGCAGCCCGATCACGACGATGCGGCCGCGCTTCTTGAGCGCCTTGACGTTGGGTTCGAGGTACTTGGCGCCGATGATGTCGAGGATCACGTCGGCCCCGCCGGTGGCCTCCTTGAGTTCGGCCACCCAGTCGCCGTGGTAGTCGATGGCGAAATCCGCGCCGTGGTCGCGGCAGTGCTGGAGCTTGGCCTCGCTGCCGGCCGTGGCGGCGACGACGGCGCCCAGCGCCTTGGCGTACTGCGTGGCGAACGTGCCGATGCCGCCTGCACCGCCGTGGGCGAGGAAGACCTCACCCTTGGACAGGCCGCCGACGCGCAGGTTGGACACGACGGTGGCCGCCACCTCGAGGACGCCGGCCGCCGACACCAGGTCGATGCCGGGCGGGGGCGGGATGAGCTGCCCCTCGGGGGCCACGAAGAACTCGGCGTAGCCGCCGCCGGAGAGCAGCGCGACCACCTCGTCGCCCTTCTTCCAACGTTCGACGCCCTCGCCTACCTCCTCGACGACGCCGGAGGCCTCGAGGCCGATGATGTCGGTGACGCCGGGCGGCGGCGGGTAGTGGCCCTGCCGCTGCAGCACATCCGCGCGGTTGACGCCGGAAGCTACGGTGCGCACCAGCACCTCTCCGGGGCCGGGGGTGGGCGTTTCCGCCTCACCGAAGTTCAGGGCGTCGACGTCTCCGGGGTTCTCAACGATCACAGCTCGCATGTCTCCACCCTATCCGCGTCCTGAGCGTCACGGCACGAAGAACGAAGCGCGATCCGGGGCCCCGCGCGTTTCGTGACGAACCAGCGAAGACACCGACATCCGGGTCCCGAGTGTTTCGTGAGGAACCAGCGAAGGCACCGACATCCGGGTCCCGAGTGTTTCGTGAGGAACGAACGAAACGTATCGAGGGACTACCCCGCCGCCTCCACGACGGTCATGGGCGGGAACTCCTGCGGCGGCGGAGTGTGGACGAAGCCGGTGAGGCGGTCGTACAAGCCGAGGATCTCCGGCTCGAGGTGCTGCCAGGTGCGTTCGGCGGCCTTCTCTGCGAGGAGGTCGGCCGGCACGGGCGAGTCCAGGTTCTGCCGCACGGCCCGCAGGTAGTCGTTGAGGTCGCCGCTGCGGAACACCGTGCCGGTGCCCTCGCGGCGCGTGAAGGCGCGCATGGCGGCGGCGTCGGCGTGCACGAGTGGCAGGCGGGCGTGGAGGTACTCGAACAGCTTGTTCGGCAGCGCCAGGTCGTGGTTGGGCGAGCCCTTCGGGATGGCCGAGACGGCGACGTCGGCGCCACTGAGGTAGTAGGCGAGTTCGTGCTGGTCCACCGGTGGCGCGAAGTGCAGCCGGCTCTGGGCGACGCCCGCAGCATCGGCGACCTTGCGCAGCTCGGCCTCCTGCGGGTGCGGGTAGGGCACCGCGACCAGGGCGAGATGGACATCCTCGGGCAGTTGGCCCAGGCCGTTGATCAACAGGTCGAGGTTGCGGGCCCGGCTGAGCACGCCGGAGTAGACGAGGAGCTTGACGTCTCCGGACAGGCCGAGGGCCTCGCGGACGGTGCGGGTGCCGACGAGCGGGTACTCCACCGGGTAGTGCAGCGCCACGAGCGGGCGGCGGGGCAGGTGGAACCTGGCCTTGAGGTCGTCGGCGAGGGGTTCGGCGACGGTGAGCACGCCGTCGGCGTGGACGATGCCGCTGGCCTCGGCGTGGACGAGGGTCTCGTGCTTGGCGCGGGTGCCGCGCTCGACGACCGGCAGGCCGGCCCAGTTCTCGCGGGCGTCGTAGACCATCCGCACGTCGGGGCCGAGGCGGCGCATGGCCAGGCGTGCGGCGTCGAAGACGTAGGGGTGGTGGACGTGCAGCACGTCCGGCTTGAGGCCGACCAAAAGTTCGACGAGCGTCGAATTGTGGGCGTCGATGATGGCCTCGGGCCGCTGCGGCGCGGGCGTCACGAGGGCGCGCACCCGGGCCGGGGCGTCGCGCTGGAGCTTGCCGACCAGGCGGTCCGGCAGCGACTTGGGCTTCGGCGGCGCCGCGGGAGCACCCTTGAGCGGCACGCGGATGATCCGCACGTCGTTCATGACGGCCTCGCCGGGCGAGGTGCCCGCCGGCTCCACTGACACGATCGTGACGCGGTAGCCGCCACGGCTGAGCGTGGTGGCGATCTTCTTGGCGCGGGTGTCGATGTCGACGGGCGCGTGGCGGAAGAGGACGACGTGCGGGGGCTCAGCGGCCGAGCCTGGCGCGCGGAAAGGCTTCTCCGCCGGCACGACCCGGGCGTGGCCGGTGCGCGGGTCCGAGTTGGCGAGGGCGGCGAGGCGGCCGAACTCGCGCAGGATGACCGATTCGTTGTGCTGCCAGGAGTAGCGCCCGGCGAGTTCACGGAGGTGCTCCTTCGCGACCGGCTCGGCCAGCGCGGCGCTCAACTGGCGGCCCAGATCCTCGGCATCGTGGGAGCGGAAGACGCGGCCCATGCCGTTCTCGGTGACGAACTTGGCCAGCAGCTTCGCGTCGGACGTGACGAACGTGAGGCCGGCGTGGAGGTACTCGAACAGCTTGTTCGGCATCGCCTGGTCGTGGTTCGGGGAGCCGCCGGGCATGGGGTGGACGGCGACGTCGGCGCCGCTGAGGTAGTGGATGAGCTCGCCCTGGTCGACGGCT
>DURG01000201.1 GCA_012837465.1 Propionibacterium sp.
GGAAGAGCCCGCCCAGGATGTCGCTGCCGGCGTAAGCCCCCACCGCCGTCGAGGCCAGCCCCGAAGCCAGGAGCGCGACGGCGAACAGCATGCCCGCCGTCGCACCCAAAGAGTTGTGGATCGCCTCATGGGCCCCTTCGAGGCTCTCGGTGCCGGGGACGCCGGGTAGCACGGTGGCGGCGACGAGCAACATGGCGAGGTTGACGGATCCGGCGATGCCGAGCGCAACCGTCACGTCGACGCGGGTGGCCCTCTTCAACCGCTCGGGCGGCAGGACGCTGCCTCCGAAGCGATCCCGGGTCAGCGACGAATGGGCGTAGATGGCGTGCGGCATCACGGTGGCGCCGAGGATGCTGGCGGCCAGCAGCACGGACGAGGCCCCGTCGAACCTGGGCACGAGGCCCCCGAGGACGTCGCCTGCCGCAGGCGGGGCGAGGAACAGCCCGTAGCCGAAGCCGATGGCGATCACGACGATGAAGCCGATGATGACGAACTCGAAGGTCTTGGCTCCGCGGGCCGACTGCACGAGGAGCAGCACCGTCGAGACCGTGCCGGTGATGATGGCACCCGCGATGAGGGGGACGTCGAACATGATCCACAGCGCGACCGCGCCGCCGATCACCTCGGCGACATCGGTGGCGATGGCCACGAACTGTGCCTGCACGCCGTAGAGGATGCGGCCCGGGCGTGACGTGATGCGCTCGCCGAGGATCTCGGCCATGCTGCTGCCGGTCGCGAGGCCGAGCTTGGCCGACGTGTACTGGATCAACCACGCTGCGACGTTGGCGAGCACCAGCACCCAGACGAGCAGGTAGCCGAACTGGGCACCCGCCGACATGTTCGCGGCGACGTTGCCCGGATCGAGGTAAGCGACGCCGGCCACCATCGCAGGACCGAGCAACCAGGCAGGCTTGGGCGCCTTCGACCGGGCCCCGGTGCTGCCGGCGGTCCTGACCCGTTGCCCACCCATTCGTCGATCCCCTCCTTCTCGGATCACTGAACATCAATGTTCGATGCACCGAAGTCTATCGGACCGAACTCTAGAAACCTCGTGGGGGTGGCAGTACCGGACGGGGCAACAGCATCGAGCCAGCCGTCGATGGAACGGCTGGCTCGATCTGGTTGGTTGGCGTGGGGTCTCAGCGACTCCAGTCCAACCGCGGGGTGTCCGGCCCGCGGTACGGCTCGTCGCGGTACTTGTCCTGCAGTCGCGCTAGCTCAGCCTCCATCTGCGCCCGCACCTCCGCGTAGGCGGGGTCGTCGACGACGTTGTGCAGCTCGGCCGGATCCTTCACGAGGTCGTACAGCTCGTATTCGGTGGGCATGATCCGCTCCGACGAACCAGGCGAGCCCAGGCCGTCGTTGTAGTAGACGATGTACAGGTACTCGTGGGTCCGCACGCCGTAGTGCGCCGGCGCATGGTGCTCCGGGTCGTCGTGCTCCCAGTAGCGGTAGTACATCGACTGCGGCCAGTCGTCGACCTCCTCGCCCTTCAGCAGCGGCAGGAAGCTGCGCCCCTGGTTGTCGGGGAGTTCCTCATCGGGGTCCACGCCGCACATGTCCAGGAACGTGGCGGCGAAGTCCACATTCGTGATCATCGCCTCGCACCGCGTGCCCGCCGCCAACTCGCCCGGCCACCGGATGAGCAGGGGCATCCCGATGGACTCCTGGAACATGAGGCGCTTGTCGAACCACCCGTGGTCGCCCAGGAAGAAGCCCTGGTCAGAGGTGTAGACCACGACGGTGTCGTCGGCCAGTCCCTTCTCCTCGAGGTAGTCGAGCAGGCGGCCGACGTTGTCGTCGACGCCCTGCACCGTCTGGAGGTAGTCGCGCATGTAGCGCTGGTACTTCCAGCTGGCCCGTTCCCTGAACTTGTCGGGCCCTGCGAGTTCCTCCGGCAGGGGCTCCTTCACGTCGTTCTCGGTGAGGTGGTCCCCCACCGTCATTCCGACGTTGCGGATCACCTCGGAACGCGACTCGTGGTCGTCCCACATCGTCGGCGGCTCCGGGATGGAACCCACCGGGTACAGGTCGCGGTGCTTCTCGTCGGGCACCCACGGTCGGTGGGGTGCCTTGTGGTGCACCATCAGGCAGAACGGCCGGTCGTCGTCGCGCGCGTCCAGCCACTCGAGGCTGAGGTCCGTGACGATGTTGGAGGCATAGCCCTCCACCACCTCCTCCCCCTCGGGCCCGTACATGACCGGATCCACGTACGCGCCCTGACCGGGGAAGATCCGCCAGGCGTCGAAGCCCCGCGGGTTGGCCTGCTCCGTCACACCGAGATGCCATTTACCGAAGATCGCCGTCTGATACCCCTTGGCCTGCAGGATCTGGGCATAGGTCGGGACCCGGTAGTCCAACTCCGAATAGATGGAGCAGGCGCCGTTGATGTGGCTGTACGTCCCGGTCAGAATCGATGCCCGTGATGGCGTGCAGATCGAGTTGGTGCAGTACACCTTGTCGAGCCGCACCCCCTCTTCCGCGATCCTGTCAATGTGGGGAGTCCGGTTGACCACGCTGCCGTACGCGCTGATGGCGTGGGCAGCGTGATCGTCCGACATCACGAAGACGAGGTTCGGGGAACTCATGCGTCTGCGTACTCCTGCGACAGCCAGTAGGTTGCGGGATCGACGACCTCAGGCGTCTTCTCCTGATCGACGAAGACCTGGTTGAGTCCACGCAGGAAGCCCTCGATGCTCCCGTCCGCGTCGAGGTCGATGACCTCCTGTGCCGAGTACATCTGGACGTGCTCGAGCTCGTTGCTGAGGGACTCCACCGGCACGTCGATGGCATCCGACAGCAGTTGGGTGAGCTCCTCCTGGTTCTCGGACGCCCAGGTCAGCGCCTCCTTGGCGACGGCCTGGTACTTCTTGAGGATCTCGGGGCGCTCGGTGATGCTCGGCGCGGCCACCTGGCAGGCGAGGAACGCGAGATCGGCGAAGTCGGCGGACTTGGCCACCTCGACCAGGTCCGGCACCTGCTGCTGGATGGTGGCCACGTGCGGGTGCCAGATGCCGGCGCCGTCGATCTGGCCGGAGCTGAACGCCGAGATCGCGGTGGGGGCATCCATCGCGAGGCGCTCGATGTCGCTGACGCTCATGCCGGCCTTCTCGAGGGCGAGGCCCAGCAGGATGTCGCCGGAGGTGCCCTCGGGCACGCCGACGCGCTTGCCGCGCAGGTCCTCGATCGACGTCAGGCCGGGCTGGGCGATGACGCGGTCCGCGAGGCCGCGGCTCTGGATGGCGACGACCTTGGCCTGGCCGGTCATCGGCAGCCAGAGGGCGCCGAAGCCGATGTAGCCGAAGTCGAGGTCACCGGTGCCGAGCGCCTGGATCTGGAGCGGGCCGTTGGTGAACGAGATGGTCTCGGCGTCGAGGCCGTGCTTCTCCCAGAGGCCGAGGTGTTCGGCGACCGTGATCAGCGTGGTGCCGTTGGCGTCGGCGATGTAGCCCACCTTGATGGGGTCGACCGTCTGGGGGGCCTCGGAGGTCTCCTCGACGGCGGGGGTGGTCTCAGCAGACGTGGTCTCCGGCGTGCCGGGATCGGTGGTGCCGGGCTGGGTCGGGTCTGCGGGGGTCGGTTCGTCGCCGCCGCAGGCGGTCAGCACTGCGGCGCCGGCGAGGCTGGCGGCCCC
>DURG01000202.1 GCA_012837465.1 Propionibacterium sp.
GATGAACAACGCGCCCGCACGCAGGAGGTCCATGACGCTGCGCAGTTCCTCACTGGCCTCCGGGTTCTTGGCCGCCTCCATCAGGCGGCGGCGCTCCAGGCCCCTGCGGACGATGAAGACGAACAGCACCACGACGAGGGTCAGGCACGCGCCTATCAGGCCGGCCACCGCAGGATGCATGAACTCATCATATGACTCAGCGGCCAAACCACCACTCGGGGTCATTCCCGGCCTGACTGGGTCACCAACCCTTCACTTGGTGTTCACGTCACGTTCACCGGGCAGACACGCCTCCGTACCTGTGGCTCATAGCCTCAACTGCGAGTCATGCCCAGCTAGACTTGCCTTAAGCCTGACAAAGGAGCCCACATGCGCACCAGCTACCACGAGGAACTCAACTCGGTCCTGGACCGCCTCGTCCACATGGCAGACCTTGTCGAGATCGCCATCCGTGAGAGCTCCGAGTCGCTGCTGAGTGCAGACCTTGGGCGAGCCGAAGCCGTCATCACCAACGATGTCCAACTCGACCAGATGCACGAAGAACTCGAGTACCAGTGCCTGAGCCTGCTCGCCCTCCAAGCCCCCGTGGCGGGAGAGCTCCGCACCATCGTCTCGGCCATCCGCGTCGTCTTCGAGCTCGCCCGCATGGGCGACCTCGCCGCCCACATCGCGAAGATCGCCCGCCTCCGCTACCCGGCCCATGCGGTGCCGGAGCGGTTCGAGGAGAACTTCCGCGAGATGGCCCACATCGCCGAGGAGGTCATCGACGTGGCCCGCCTCTCCCTGGCCCAGCGTGACGCCAAGGGTGCCCACACCTTGGCCGCGATCGATGCCCGGATGGACGACCTGCGCCGCGAGCACTTCACCGAGATCTTCCGTGAGGACGCAGACATCTCCGTCGAGGGAGCCGTCGACGTGGCGCTGCTCGGCCGCTACTTCGAGCGCTTCGCGGACCACGCCGTCGCCGTCGGCCGCCGCGTGATCTACATCATCACCGGTGAGGTCCCCGAGGGCGAGGACTGGCCGAACGCCTGATCCCATCCCAGAGCCGGGCACCAGCGGGTGCCCGGCTCTGCGTTTTCCGGCATCGCAAACGCGACTACGGTTTACCCAGCGGAGTCCTTGGGCTGATGACCGCCTGATCTTGCAGGCCTAGATTGGCGGTGTTCCTCCCAAGGAGACTTCCCCATGTTGAAGAAGGCACTGTGCCTGGCGGCCTGCCTGGCGCTGCTCCCCTCGTGCGCCCCCGGGCAGACGGCGGTGCCAGCGCACGACCGTGACGGCCTCCCGGCTCGGCAGTCGGCGGCACCGACGATCACCCGGCTCGAATCGCCCGTGCCACACTCCCCGGAGCCGACGCCCAGCCCCACGCCCACCCCCACAGGGCTCGTCAGCCGTAACCACAACGAGGCCGCAGAGGCCTACTCCGTCCCGGCCCGGCAGGTCCAACAATGGCTCGCCAAGCAGCCCACCGACGGCAGCAAGCAGATCTTCCTCACCTTCGACGACGGGCCCAACCATGCGATGACGCCTCGGATCC
>DURG01000203.1 GCA_012837465.1 Propionibacterium sp.
GCGGCCGCGGCGGACTCGTCGACGGCGGCCTCGGTGCCGACGGAGAGGGTGAGGCCTGCGGCGATGGCCGCGGGGAGGTCGTCGGCGAACGTGGGCGTGAACTTCAGCACGGGCAGGGTGACGCCGGCGGCGCGCAGTTCCTCACCCTCGGCGGTGACGGCGATGCCCAGCCAGTCGGCCGAGCCGCGCTCCTGGATGCTGCGGGAGACGGCCACGAGCCCGTGGCCGTAGGCGTTGGCCTTGACCGCGGCCAGGACGGCGCGCCCGCCGGCGAGGTCGCGTGCGGTGGCAAGGTTTGCGTGGATCGCGTCGAGGTCGACCCGGAATGTGCTGGGAGACGCCATGGGCCCAACTATTGCGCACGACGGCCGCTGGACGCGCGCGTCCGCGACGATGTCCATCGCCCTGCGCCCCGGCCGTGGCAGACTTCTGGACATGTCGAACGAACAGTGGAACCAGGGCCAGCGCGGCGAGTGGGCCCCGCAGCAGCCCGAGAGTGCGCCCGAGCAGGGCCAGCCCTGGACCCAGCAGGGCCAGCAGTCTGCCCCCGAGTGGGGGCAACCGCAGGCACCCGCCCCGCAGGGCAACGCCTGGACGGAGCCGCAGCCCCAGCGCAGCGCACAGGACTGGACGCAGGCCCAGCCGCAGGCATCGGCGGGCGACTGGCACCAAGCGCAGCAGCAACCCGCCAGTGCCGGCGAGTGGGCCCAGCAGTACCAGGGCAGCGCGCAGGGCTGGAACCAGAACCAGCAACAATTCCCACCGCAGCAGGGCTGGGACCATAACCAGCAGCAGTGGGGCCAGCAGGGGTACGTGCCTGCACCGCAGTCGGCCGGACAGCCGCAGTGGGCCCCCGCCAAGCCGAAGAAGCCCAGCCCGTTCGACTTCTCCTTCAGCAAGCCCACCCTCCCCGACGCCGCGGGCACGATCTTCCTGATCGGCTCCATCGGCATCGGCGTGTGGTGGCTGTTCCAGCTACTCAGCGCGTTCGCCTACGTCATCGACTTCCCGCTGGAGTTCTTCGGCACGGTGATCGGCGACGCGGGGCTGGCTGTGTTCGGCGTCATGGTGCTGCGCGCCCTGCTCGAGGTCGGCGTCGCGGTGCTGCGCAGGCCTGCGGACAAGGTCGACGACGGATCGGCTGAGGACACCACGGCGGTCTGAGGAGGCGGTCCCTCGATACACCGCGCGGATCAGCGCAGCGGGGCCCACCGTCGGCTGCCGCGCGGCACTCGGGACCCGGGCTGACGCTCCACCACCACTCACCGCCGCGCGGCACTCGGGACCCGGGCTGAAGCTCCACCCCCACACACCGCCGCGCGGCACTCGGGAGCCAAGCAACGCGACTCAGTAGAGCAGCGCCAGGGCGGGCTCGGCCAGGATCGACGCGACGTCGTGCAGGAAGCGCGAGCCCTGCTCGCCGTCGACGATCCGGTGGTCGAACGCGATGGCCAGCGTGGTCACCCAGCGCGGCTCGACGCGCTCGTCGGGGCCATCCCCCACCACCCACGGGCGGCGGTCGATCGAGCCCATGCAGAAGATGGCCGATTCGTCGCCGTTGATGATGGGCGTGCCCGCGTCGATGCCGAAGACGCCGACGTTGGTGATCGTGAAGGTGCCGTGGGCGTAGTCGCCAGGTTGGAGCTTGCCCTCGCGGGACACCTGCACCAACTGGTTCACCGCCTGGCACAACTGCAACAGGCTCAGGTGCTGCGCGCCCTTGATGTTGGGCACCATCAGCCCGCGGGGGGTGGCCGCGGCGATGCCGAGGTTCACGTCGCGGTGGTAGACGATCTCCTGGGTGTCCTCGTCCCAGCTGGTGTTGAGGTCCGGGTTGCGGCCGAGCGCCAGGCAGATGGCCTTGGCGTAGACCAGCAGCGGGGAGACGCGCAGCCCGGTGAACTCGCGCCGGTTCTTGAGGGTCTCGACGAACTCCATGGTGCCGGTGACGTCGATGGTGATCCACTCGGTGACGTGCACCTTCGTGCTGACGGAGCGCACCATGTTCTCCGCGGTGACCTTGCGCACGCCCTTGATCGGCACGCGGCGCTCGGCGCGGCCCTCGAAGGGGTCGAAGCCGCCGAGGCCCTCCGTCGGGCCGAACCCGCCACCGAAGGAGGAGCCGCTGAACGACGTGCCGGCGTGCGTCGGCCCCTCGCCCGGGGAGGCCTGGAAGGAGGCGTGGTCGTTGAGGATGCGGCCCTGCCTGGGCTGCTCGTCGAGGAACTGGAACGCGGCGGCGGCCTCGACGTCGCGGCGGGTGATCGACCCGTCGGGGCCGGTGCCGACGACGGTGCCGAGGTCGACGCCCAGGTCCTTCGCGTACTTGCGGACGGGGGGCTTGGCCTTGGAGTCGCCGGGGTCGGAGGCGAGCACGAGGGTCGATTCCGACGGCGCGGTGCCGGGCGTCGGGAGGGGGTCGCCGGTGGCCTGTGCGTGGACGGGCTCGGCGGGGTGCACCTCGTCGGCGCGTCGGCCGGGCTCGTGCTGGCCGTAGGCGGAAGCAAGGGCCTCGGTGGCGTGCGAGGTGTCTCGGGGAGGGGCCTGGTGTCGACGGCGGCGCCGGGTCGAGGGGGCGTCCGAGGCGCCGTAGCCGACGAGGTTGGGGGTGGGGGCGTCGGCCTCGGATTCGGCGGGCGCGTCGGTTGCAGCGGGTGTGTCGCCTTCGGGGTTTCGACGCGACTGCGCCCCCCGTTCCTCGGGGGCAGTCGGCTCAACCAGCGACGGGTCGTCGATCTCGACGATGGGGGTGCCCACCTCGACGGTGGTCATCTCAGGCACGAGCAGCGCCGTGACGGTGCCGGCGTAGGGCGACGGCAGCTCGACCAACGACTTGGCGGTCTCGATCTCGACGAGCACGTCGTTGACCTCGATCACGTCTCCCACGGCGACGCGCCAGGCGACGATCTCGGCCTCGAGGAGGCCCTCGCCGGGGTCGGGCAGCAGGTAGTGGCGCTTCACCGCTCGCCCTCCCCGCGTCCCAAATCTAGATTTGCGCTGGTCTGCGGTCGCAAATCTAGATTTGGGACCCTTTCAGCAAGCACAAGCACAACGTCCTCCTAGTAGTTCAGCGACTGGTCGACGGCGTCGAGGATGCGGTCCACGCTGGGGAGGTACTCCTCCTCCACGCGCGACGGTGGGTAGGGCATGTCGTAGCCGGCCACGCGCAACACGGGCGACTCCATCACGTAGAACAGGTCCTGGTGCAGCCTTGCGGCGATCTCCGCACCGAGGCCCAGGGTGAGCGGCGCCTCGTGGACGACGACGGCGCGCTTGGTGCGGCGCACCGAACTCATGATGGTGACCCAGTCGACGGGGCTGAGCGTGCGCAGGTCCACCACCTCGAGCGACATGCCCTCCTCGGCCGCCACCGTCGCCGCGTCGAGGCAGGTCTTGACCATGGGGCCGTAGCAGAGCAGGGTCGCGTCGGTGCCGTAGCGGGTGATCGACGCCTGGTGCATGGGCTCGGGCCGCGCGCTGAAGTTCACCGTCGACTTGGTCTGGTAGCGGCGCTTGGGTTCGAGGAAGACGACGGGGTCGTCGGACTGGATGGCCTGCTGCATCATCCAGTACGCGTCGTTGGAGTTGGCGCAGGTGACCACCTTCAGGCCCGGGGTGTGCGCGAAGTACGCCTCGGGCGACTCCGAGTGGTGCTCGATCGCCCCGATGCCGCCGCCGTAGGGGATGCGGATGACCATCGGCATGGGGGTTTGCCCGCCGGTGCGCATGTGGAGCTTGGCCACCTGCGTGACGATCTGCGAGAAGGCCGGGAACACGAATCCGTCGAACTGCATCTCGACGACGGGGCGGTAGCCGCGCATGCACAGCCCGATGGCGGTGCCGACGATGCCCGATTCGGCCAGCGGGGAGTCGATGACGCGGTTCTCGCCGAACTCGGCCTGGAGGTTCTCCGTGACGCGGAACACGCCGCCGAGCTTGCCGATGTCCTCGCCCGCGAGCAGCACCTTGGGATCGGCCTGCAGCGCGCGTCGGAGCCCCCGGTTGAGGGCCTTGGCCATGGTGAGGGTCTCGGTCATGCGTCCTCCCCGGCCGCGGCGTAGTCGAGGTATTCGCGGCGCTGGGATTCCAGCGCGACGGAGGGCTCCGCGTAGACGGTCTGGAACAGGCCGTCCATGGTGACGGGTTCGAGGGTGGGGATCGTGGCGCGCACGTCCTCGCCGAACTGCCTGGCGTCCTCGTCCATCTGGTCGAGCCAATCGTCGTCGATGACACCCTCGGCCTTGAGGTAGGTGGTGAGGCGCGCGATGGGGTCGCGGCCCTTCCACTCCTCCTCCTCGGAGGAGGTGCGGTACTTGGTGGGGTCGTCGGAGGTGGTGTGGGCGCCGAGCCGGTAGGTGAAGGCCTCGATGAAGGTGGGGCCCTCGCCGCCGCGGGCGCGGTCCATGGCCCAGTCGGTGACGGCCTTGACGGCGAGCACGTCGTTGCCGTCCACCTGCACGCCCGGGAAGCCGAAGCCCCGAGCGCGCTCGTAGAGCGGGATGCGCGACTGCAGCGCGATGGGCTCCGAGATCGCCCACTGGTTGTTCTGGCAGAAGAACACGACGGGGGCGTTGTACGAGGCGGCGAAGACATAGGCCTCGTTGACGTCGCCCTGGCTGGCCGCGCCGTCGCCGTGGTAGACGATCACGGCGGCGGGATCCTCCGCGTCGGGGCCGACCACGCCGTCGAGCTGGAGGCCCATGGCGTAGCCGGTGGCGTGCAGGGGCTGGCAGCCGATGACGATCTGGTAGTTCTTGAACTTGTCGAGGTTGTCCCAGTTGCCGCCGTCGGTGCCGCGGAACAGGCCGAGGAAGTTGCTCACGGGCACGCCCAGCACCATCGCGACGGCGTGCTCGCGATAGCTGGGGAACACGACATCCTGGTCGCGCACCGCGTGGGCCGAGCCCACCTGGGCGGCCTCCTGGCCGAGCAGCGGCGGCCACAGGCCGAGCTCGCCGTGGCGTTGCAGGGCAGTGGCCTCGGCGTCGAAGCGCCTGGCGAGGATCATGTCGCGGAGGTAGCCGACGAGGTCGTCGGTGGTGCCGCTGAAATCGAAGTCGTCGTTGTGGACCCGCTGCCCGTCTGGGGTGAGCAGCTGCACCATGTCGTGGCTCTGACCGCGCACGCGGCCTCCTTCCAGCCAAACCTACGTAACCGTAACTTACGCCAGCGTAGCTTTGGGAGGGGTCGGCGGAAGTCATCGGCTCCTCCGAAGCTCGGCCGAATCTCTTGTAGGAACCTCACAACCGTTATGTTTCGTCCCCGCCCGGGTGAAATCTGGGTTAAGTTACCGATAACATCCTCGCTCCAGCTTGACCGGCGTCGGTTTAACAGTGAGAGTGTTATCAGCCACCCGCTCGGTGGACCTGTTCAACGTCGTCCAGTTACATCGGAGAGACATGACCACATCATTCAAGCGCGCGTCCGCGACGCTCGCGGCGACCGCCCTGGTAGCCAGCGGCCTCGCATTCGGCGCGGTAACCCCGGCCGGGGCACAGGAGGACACCTCCTGCGTCGCGACCGACACCATCACACTGCTTGGCTTCAACGACTTCCACGGTCGCATCGTCACGAACCGCGGCACCGGCGTCCTGCCGATGGCCACCCAGATCGAGCAGATCCGCGCTGCCGAAGGAACCGACAACGTCGTCGTGCTTTCCTCGGGAGACAACGTGGGCGCCACCATCTTCGAGTCCATGGTGACCGATGACGCCGCCTCGATCGAGGCGCTCAACGCGCTCGGCCTCGACGCCTCCGCCGTGGGCAACCACGAACTCGACAAGGGCTGGGCGGACCTCTCCGGCCGCATCATCCCCATGGCCGACTTCCCCTACCTTGCTGCGAACATGCAGTACAACGGTGCCCCCGCCGCTCCGGTCGCGGAGTACACCGTCGTCACCAAGGCTGGCCTTGACATCGCCATCGTCGGCGCCATCACCACCGGCACCCCCGGCCTGGTCTCCCCCGCCGGCATCCAGGGCCTGACCTTCTCCGATGAGGCCGCCGCCATCAACCGCGTCACCGAAGAGGTGCTCGCGAGCGGCGCAGCCGACATCGTCGTCGCCAGCATCCACGAAGGTGCCAGCGACGCCATGATGGCCGAACTCGACGACCGCCTCGCGGCCGTCTTCACCGGCCACACCCACGAGGAGTACGTGAAGGCCCTCGACGGTGGCGCAGCCGTCGTCCAGGCGAAGTCCTACGCCGAGGCGCTGGCCCAGATCGAACTCGGCGTGAACGCCGAGACCGGTGAGGTCTGCTCCTCCGACGGCTCCATCATCAAGACCTTCCCCGAGGTCGACCTGAACAACGCGGTCGTGGCCGAGATCAACACCATCGTCGAAGCCGCCAAGGCCAAGGCCGACGAGGTCGGCCTCGACGTCATCGGTGAGGCCACCGCGGCCATCTCCACCCCTGACGGTGGCTCCAACGTGCGCGACACCGAGTCGCCCATGACCAACATGGTCGCCCAGATGTTCTTCGACGTCAGCGGCGCCGACGCCGACAGCGTCATCGGCGTCCAGAACCCGGGCGGCACCCGCTCGTCCTTCGACGCGGGCGACATCACCTACAAGGAAGCCGCGAACACCCTTCCGTTCGCCAACTCCCTGTTCTCCACCGAACTGACCGGTGCGCAGGTCGTCCAGGTACTCGAAGAGCAGTGGCAGCGTGACACGGATGGCGTCGAGTACGTCCCCGCCGAAGGCGTTCGCCCCTTCCTGCAGCTCGGCCTGTCGGACAACGTGTCCTACACCTACGACGCCTCCCTGCCGCTCGATGAGCGCATCACCTCGGTGAGCATCAACGGCAAGCCGATCGATCTCGAGAAGACCTACACCATGGTGTCCGGTTCCTTCCTGATCTCCGGTGGCGACCAGTTCTACACCTTCGCTGATGGCAAGAACACGAACGACACCGGTCGTGCGGACCTCGAGGCCTGGGTTGAGTGGGTCAAGGCCAACACCCCGCTGTCCCCCGATTACTCGAAGCGTGGCGTCGCGGCTGACCTGGCCGACACCGCCCTCGTCATCGGTGGCTCCGAGCTCAGCTACGAGTTCAGCAACCTGGACATGAACCTCGGTGAGGGCGACAACGTCTCGCCCAAGCTCGCCAACTCCAAGATCACCGCCTACATCGGCGATGTCGTGGTTGGCACCGGCACGGTCGTCGACGGCGCCGGCACGGTCAGCATCTCGCTGCCTGCCGACACCTCGATTGCCAAGGGCACCCACACCGTCCGCTTCCTGGTTGAGGCCTCGGGCACCGAGATCTTCACCCAGGTCGACGTCCTCGAGGGCAAGGACGCAGACGAGAAGCCGACCAAGCCGAGCAAGCCGCGTCCCGGCCTGCCCTCGACCGGTCGCTGATCCCTGACGGGCAAGGGGCCGGACGGTTTTCCGTCCGGCCCTTTTCCTTTGCCCGGTGCGGCGTCGCGTGGGCCGAACCAACGCGGGCAGAGTGAACCTGTGCGGCTGCTGTCCCGCACAGGTCAACAACGCTTGGGGCCACCGTCGACGGGGGGCCTGGGCAGAGTGAACCTGTGCGGCTGCTCTCCCGCACAGGTTCACTCTGCCTGGCCGCGGGCGGCGGGCGGCGGGCGACGGCGGGTTGGCGGCGGCGTCAGCCGGCGAGGGTGGCGACCAGGATCGCCTTGATCGTGTGCATCCGGTTCTCGGCCTGGTCGAACACGATGCTGGCCTCAGACTCGAACACCTCGTCGGTCACCTCGACCCCCTCGAGGCCGAACTCGTCGAACAGGCTCTGCCCCACCGTCGTGTTGAGGTCGTGGAAGGCGGGCAGGCAGTGCATGAACTTCGCCTGCGGGCCGGCCTTGGCCATCAGTGCGGCGTTGACCTGGTACGGGCGCAGCAGATCGATGCGCTCGGCCCAGACCTCCTTGGGCTCGCCGAGCGAGACCCAGACGTCGGTGTAGAGGAAGTCGCAGCCCTCGACGGCGGAGGTGTCGTCGGTGACCATGACGCGGGCGCCGCTGGTCTCGGCGAGGCGACGCGCCTGAGCGATCACGTCGTCGGCGTTCTGCTGCTGCACGGGGGCGATCATCCGCACGTCCATGCCCATCATCGCGCCGCTGATCAGCAGGGAGTTGCCGACGTTGTTGCGGGCGTCGCCGAGGAACGCGAACGCGATCTCGTCGAGGGGCTTGCCGGAGTGCTCGAGCATGGTGAGCTGGTCGGCGAGCATCTGGGTGGGGTGCCAGTCGTCGGTGAGGCCGTTGTAGACGGGGACGCCGGCATGGGCGCCGAGCGTCTCCACGACGCCCTGCCCGGAGCCGCGGTACTCGATGCCGTCGTACCAGCGGCCGAGCACGCGGGCGGTGTCGGCGGCCGACTCCTTGTGCCCGATCTGCGAACCCGATGGGTCGAGGTAGGTGGTCGTGCCGCCCTGGTCCGCCATCGCGACCTCGAACGCGCAGCGGGTACGGGTGGAGGTCTTCTCGAAGAGGAGGGCCACCTGCTTGCCGACGAGTCGCTGCTGCTCGCGGCCCTCGCGTCGGGCGGCCTTCAGTTCGACAGAGAGGTCAAGGAGCGACTGCCACTCATCGGGAGTGAAGTCGAGTTCCTTGAGGAAGGAGCGGCCGAGCAGGCTCATCGGGGTCGCCTTTCGTGGATGCGGAAGCCCACAGGATACGCCGCGGGAACCCCGGCTCTCCGGGAGTCCGCAGATGGCGAGAGGGCTTCCGCAGCTGCGGGAGCCCTCGTCATCGCCCAGGGGCGACGCGTGATGGCGGCACGTTCCCTCGGGCTGAGGGGGCGCATCAGCTCGTCGAGCCGCCTGGCAAAATCGTCCCCGGAATGGTTCTGGTCGGTCCCCGACCCTGCCCCAGCGTCGAGCAAGGCTGAAGCGGCGCTGAATCAGCGGTCGTCAACGACGGCGTCGAGGATGCCCGGCATCGCCGCCTCGACGTCGGAGAGCGTCTCGTAGAACCCGTCCTGGTTCCCGTACCACGGGTCGATCAGGCCCTCGCCCTTGCGCTTGGCAGGGTTGAAGTCGTTGAGCAGGTGCACGTTGGCGCCGGGGAGCATCTTCTTCAGCCTGTCGACCTGGAACGGTTCGACGGCGACGACGAACGCGTCCTTCATGTCCTTGGCACCGATGCGGCGTGCATGGTGGCCCGTGGAGTCGTAGCCGTGCTCGTCGAGGACGCGGACGGCGCGGCGGTCGATGCCGTTGCCGCTCTCCTCGCTGGAGATGCCGAAGCTCTCGATCTCGAGGTCGAGGCCCCTCTCGTCGGCCATCCTGCGAGCGACACGCTCGGCCATGGGAGAGCGGCAGATGTTGCCCCAGCACACGAAGATCAACCTGGTCATGGACGCCAGCCTAGCCACGCCGTCGTTGTCCGGAGGGAGGGTAGGATGACACCGTGTCGTAGGAAGGTGGCAGGGTAGGGCTATGCAGATCTTGGTGGTGGACGACGATCAGGCCGTGCGGGATTCATTGGCGAGGTCGCTGACCTATTCCGGCGACGAGGTACAGACCGCCGCGGACGGCGTCGAGGCGCTCGCGAAGCTGGTCAGTTGGCAGCCTGATGCCATCATCATGGACGTCATGATGCCGCGGCTCGACGGCCTCGAGACCACCCGCATGCTCCGCCAGGGCGGCAACGACATCCCCATCCTCATCCTCACGGCCCGCGACGCCGTCGGGGATCGCGTCGACGGCCTGGACGCCGGCGCGGACGACTACATGGTCAAGCCTTTTGCCCTCGACGAGCTGCTCGCGCGCCTGCGCGCCCTCACGCGCCGCTCGAAGCCGGCCACGGAGGCGGAGTCGAAGGTACTCACCTTCCAGGACGTGACGCTGGACACCCAGCACCGCGAGGTCACCCGCGACGGGCAACACATCTCGCTGACGCGCACCGAGTTCGCGCTGCTGCAGGTGTTCATGGAGCACCCCCGTCGCGTCATGGAGCGCAACACCCTCCTCAACGAGGTGTGGGGTTTCGAGTTCCCGACGACGGCGAACTCGCTCGAGGTCTACATCGGCTACCTCCGCCGCAAGACGGAGGCGGGCGGCAAGTCCCGCCTCATTCACACGGTTCGCGGCATCGGCTACGTCCTGCGTGAAACACCCCCGTGATCGGAAGTTGGTGGATCCGTCTCCGGCGCGGCATCGGGCGCCTGGTCAGCGGTCAGTCACTTCAGTGGCGACTCGCGCTCCTGACCGGCATCTCAGTGGCCGCGTCGGTGCTCGTCGTGGGCGGCGCCTCCTACCTCACCACTCGTTGGTCGCTGCTCGAGCAGCTGGACCGGGAGTTGGTGCAGGTTGCGCAGAGCGCATCTAGCACCGTGTCGTTGAGCGTGGCCAGCATGGGCGGCCTCTCCCCCGACGCCCTCGGATCATCCGGCGGCCTGCTCGGTGTCGTCTCCGCGCGGGGCACCATCAACCAGGTCTCCGGCCAGCGCGAGACCCTCACGGCGGGGCCGGAGGAGATCGCAGTCGCCCGGTTGAACACCGGCTCATCCGCGCGCAGTGTCGAGTTCGAGGGCCTCACCTACCGCATGGTGTCGGTGCCGATGAC
>DURG01000204.1 GCA_012837465.1 Propionibacterium sp.
AGGCCGGACTCGGCGAGCACCTGGCGGCGGGCCATCAGGCCCGAGCCGTTGCCCCGGCGGGCGGGTTGACGCTTGGGCTCCGCCGGCTCCTCGGCCGGGGCGGCGTTGACCGACGCGGGATCCTCACCGCGGTCGATCGCCTCCAGCTCCTCGCGGATGACCTTGAGCGGCAGGTAGCGGTCGCGTTGCGCGCGCAGGACGTACAGGAGGCGGTCGATGTCCTGCTGCGAGAAGCGTCGGTACCCGGACGGCTGCTGCCGGTCCGGGGAGATGAGGCCCTCGGTCTCGAGGTAGCGCAGCTTTGACACGGAGATGTCCGGGAACTCCGGCCGGATCATCTCCAGAACGACGCCGATCGTGCGCGCCGCGCCCGACATCAGGCCAGTCCGGGCTCACTCAGCGAGATCGTGGCCCGGTACTTCCCGATCTGGATCTCGTCGCCCTCGCGCAGCACGGTGCGGCCGTCGAGGAGAGTGCGGTTGACGTACGTACCGTTGAGGCTGCCCAGGTCCTCGAGGTACAGCTTGCCGCCACCGCGCACGAACTTGGCGTGGTGACGGGAGACGGTGATGTCATCGAGGAAGATGTCCGACTCCGGGTGGCGGCCGACGTTGGTGATGTCCGCGTCGATGAGGAAACGGTTCGAGTCACCCGGGCCGCGGTTGACGATCAGCAGGGCATTGCCCGGAGCCAGCGAGTGGGCGGCGGCCCGCTCCTGGTCCGTCAGCTCGACGGCGGCGGTGTTCTCATCGGTGGCCACGGGAATCATCGTCGTGGTGTCACCGGTGGGGTCCGAGAGTTGGGTGCCGCAATTGCTGCAGAACCTTGCCTCGGCGGGGCTTTCCGATCCACAAGTGCGGCACTTCATCGGGAGTCACTTCCTCGTCTCTGCTGGGGGGTGGGCTCTGCCCCGTTCGGGCCCTTTCAAGGCTACCTGAGGAAACTTATCACCCGCGGGCAACTGAGTTAACGGGGGCGGGCAAACTGGGGTTCGCGGACTTCGACGGTGGTGGTGATCTCGACGGTCTGCAACTGCTCGATCGTGACCCGGCCGCCGACCCGTTCGCCCTCGATCTCGCTGACCAGCCCGCCCCGGAAGCGGGCACCGGCCTCGAGCGTGGCTGGGTCGCCTATCGCGTCGATGACATAGGGGGCGCCGAGGGACACGCCGTCGGCGCTGACCCCACCCACGTCGTCGGTGGCGAAGTGGGAGTGCATCACGAGGCGCACGGAGTCGTTGAGTTCGATGACCTCGGCGCCGGCGTCGCGCAGTTCCTCGACGGCGTCCAGCAGGAGTTCGGCTGATACGCGGTTGCCCGGGTCGGTGATCTGGATGCGGATGCCCGGGCCCGTGGCGGGCACGGTGCCGGAGATGATCTGGGCCTGCTCGAGCCGCCTCGCGGCCTCCTCACGGGCGGCCTCGTCGCGGTCCGCGCCGCTGAGCAGTTCGATGCGAGCGCGCTCGAGGTCGCGCACCTGATCCTCCAGACGGCGGGTCTCCCCCGTCACGTTGTCGAGCAGCTGGATGAGGTCCTGCTGGCGGACGTTGGCGAACTCGGGTTGGGTTGCCTGCGACTTGAGCGTGAGCACCACGATGAGCGCGGTGAGGAACAGCGCGATGCCCACGACGAACTGGCCGCGGCTGGGCCGCAGGAAGTCGCGCAGCAGGTTGCGCTCCGGCTTTGCCTCCGCGGCGCGACGGGGTTCCTCGACGGTGGGCTCAGGCATGCAGGATGGACCTCCGGATGGCCGCTGCGTTGGTGAAGATGCGGATGCCGAGCACGACGACCACGCCGGTGGAGAGTTGGGAGCCGACGCCGATCTGGTCGCCGACGAACACGATCAGCCCGGCGATGATCACGTTCGAGAGGAACGAGACCAGGAACACCCGGTCCGAGAAGATGCCGTCGAGGTAGGCGCGGGTCGCGCCGAGGATCGCGTCGAAGGCAGCGACGATCGCGATCGGCAGGTACGGGGCCAACACGGGCGGCAGGGTGGGTTGCAGCACCACGCCGACGACGATGCCAGCGATGAGTCCGAGGATGGCGAACACGAGTCCTCCTACTTCCGCTTCGAGTGCCGCAGGGTCATGCCCGGATCGGCCGGTAGCGAGAGGTCGCCGTCCGACTGGGCGACCGTCAGGGACAGCCCGTAGTTCTGCACGATGAGGTGCCACCACGCGGCACCGGTGGTCTGGTTGAACCTGGCTTGGAGCGTATCAGGGTTGCCGATGACGTCGACCTGGTACGGGGGGCTCAACGACACGTAGTCGACGGTGATCGCGGCGCCAGCGCTACGGATGGGGGTCAGCGCGGAGAGGCGCCGGCCGTTGATGGCGATGGCCTCCGCGCCGGCCTGCCAGAGGCCGTTGACGAGGCGGGTGAGGTCTCCGTCGAGCACCCTGCCCTGCGCTGTGGTGGCGTTCGGGGCGTCG
>DURG01000205.1 GCA_012837465.1 Propionibacterium sp.
CGACAAGAAGATCGGCATCTCGTTCGACGAGTGGAACGTCTGGTACCTCGATCGGGACCCGTCGAAGCCCCCGTCGGGCGACGACTGGCCCGTAGCGCCTCGGCTGCTGGAGGACAACTACTCGGTGGCCGACGCCGTCGTGGTCGGGAACCTGCTGATCTCACTCCTGCGGCACACCCACCGCGTGTGGTCCGCCAACCAGGCGCAACTGGTCAACGTGATCGCGCCGATCATGACCGAGCCCGGCGGCAAGGCGTGGCGGCAGACCACGTTCCACCCGTTCGCCCTGACCTCGGCCAACGCGAAGGGCGACGTGCTGCGCGTGGCGGTCGACGGCCCCACCGTCGACTCCGACGAGTTCGGCCCCGTCCAGGCCCTGGATGCGGTCGCGACGTGGGACGGCGATTCCGGCGCGATCTTCGTGACCAACCGCCACGCCAGCGAGGACATCGCGCTGACCATCAGGGTGCCCGAGGGCTACGCTCTCGCGGAGGCTGTGACGCTGCACCACACGGACCACAACTGGAAGGCGAGCGCCGAGGACGACCACACCGTCGTGCCGCGCTCCAACGAGTCGGCCGTGCTCGACGGCACGACGTTGACCGTTGAGCTCCCGGCGATCTCCTGGTCGATGCTCCGTCTGGCCGCGACCCGGGAGGCGGACGCGTGAGGGTCTTCACGACGACGGTCGGCCACGGCGCCGAACTGACCTGCTATGTCCAGGACCCGAGCGAGGAACTGGCCCTGAAGGCTCGCCCCGCGGTCCTGGTGCTGCCGGGTGGGGGCTACTTCTTCACTTCGGACCGGGAGGCCGAGCCCGTCGCCCTCGCGTACTTGGCAGAGGGGTTCAACGCCTTCGTGCTGCGCTACTCGACTGGTGCCGACGCCCCGTTCGAGCAGTCCTTCGACGATGCCAAGGCGGCGCTGGCCTGGCTGCGCGCCAGCGCCGACGACCTGCACATCGACGGGGTCGCTGCGGTCGGCTTCTCGGCCGGCGGCCACCTCGCCGCAAGCCTTGCGACCGCAGCCACCAACAAGCCAGACGCCCTGGTCGTCGGCTACCCGGTGACCCTGGCCGAGTTCGGCCCGCCGATCGGCAAGGACATCCTCGACATCCCGAGCCTCGTGACCGGGGAGACCCCGCCGACGTTCCTGTTCAGCACCTGCGACGACGTGCTCGTCCCGGTGCGCAACTCGCTGGAGTTCCTCAGCGCGCTGGCGGCGCACCACGTGCCTTTCGAGTCGCACATCTACCTGCTCGGCGTGCACGGGCTGAGCTTGGCCAAGCCCCTGACGGCCAGTGGCCGCGCCGACCACGTCGACGAGGCGGTCGCCCAGTGGCTCCCGGACTCAGTGCGCTTCCTGCGGGCCGTATTCGGAGGGTTCACGACCTCCGGCGAACCCGAGACGTATGAGACGGTGCTGGCTCGCCGCGTGGTGGGCATGGACATGCCCATCAACCGCCTCCTCGACGATGAGGCAGGAGCGGCGGCGCTGCGTCGGCACGCCCCGGCGGTCGCCGAGGCAGCACCCTTGGACTTGTCGGTGGCCCGGTCGAGCATCAGGCAACTGCTGGAACAGGGGTCGGGCCTCGTGACGCCCGAGGCCGTCGCGGGGCTCGAGGCAGAACTCACCGGCCAGGGGAAGTAAGCACCGTCACTCGCGGCCGAGTTCGTGGCTGAGCGCCGCGGCCAGCTCAGGGAACCGGAAGACGTGGCCACGTTCGGCCAGGGCCTGCGGGCGGATCCGCTGGTTGGCGAGGGCCAACAGGTCGCTGCCCTCCTTGCCCAGCAGCGCCCTGGGGCCGATTTCGGGCACCGGGAGCGGAGTCGGGCGGTTGAGCACTTCGCCGAGGACGCGCGTGTACTCCGCATTGCGCACCGCCTCGGGCGCGACGGCGTTCACCGGCCCGGACAGCGACTCGTCCAGGATGGCGCGCACATAAACGTCGACGAGGTCGTCCAGCGCGACCCAGGAGAACCACTGCCGGCCGTCGCCGATCCTGCCGCCCAGGCCGAGCCGGAACAGGGGGCTGAGCATGCCGAGCACGCCCCCTGCGGCAGACAACACGATGCCCGTCCGGACGTTGACGACGCGAGAGCCCGCAGCGCGGGCCGGTTCGCAGGCGGCCTCCCAGTCGACGACGACCTCGGCCAAGAAGTCGTCGCCGGGCGCCGATGACTCGACGAGTTCCTCCTCACCGCGATCGGCGCCGTAGTAGCCCATCGCCGAGGCGCACACCATGGCGATGCCCTTGTCGGCAACGAGTTCGGCCAGCCTGGCCGTGGGCCCGATCCGCGACTCCCTGACCTTGCGCTTGTGCCCGTCGGTGAAGCGCCCGGCGATGGTGTGGCCGGCGAGGTGGACGAGCACGTCGACGCCGTCGAGCAGGTCGGCAGACGGTGCGTCCGGGTTCCAGAGGCGTTCGCCCGGTTGAGGCCGCTCGCGGACCAGCCTGATCACCTGGTGCCCGGCGGTGGTGAGCCAGGCGCAGAGTTGGGTGCCGACCAGCCCGGATGAGCCGGTGACTGCGACGGTCAGCATCTCGGTAGAGATGGCGCGGGACCGCTCGAGCGCCTGGAGGTCCGCGGCGAGGCGGGAGTTCCGGAAGGCGAAGATGGGCCGGAGCACGGCGTCGGGGATGCGGGAGTGCACGCGGTCGATCACGGCGGTGCCGCCGTCGCGGTCCTCGAACTCATGCTCGTGCACCCAGCCTGTGAGGCTGTAGGGCAGGGAGGCGGCGCGGTCGACGAACCGCTCCCCCTCGACGTACCCGTCGGGGTCGTGCTCGGCCACCCAGCCGGGCAGCGGGAGCTTCGGGGCCGGTGACGGGAGAGTTGGCTTCAGCACGGTGGTGCCCTCGCGCAGCGTGGAGGCCTCCTGCACCACCCTCATACCCATGAAGGGTGGCGTCAGGCGGGTGACCGCCCCCGGGGCCGAGAACCAGCGCCACACCTCGCTGCGCGGGAAGTCCAGGATCGTCTCGTTGCGGTAGGTCATGGCACCCTCTCACTGGGTCGGTGGCACGTGACCCAGCCTACGTCGGCTCCGGGCTAGTCAGCAGCGGGTGTATCCACCGTTGCGCGGCGGCGTCGCAACCAGGCACGCACCGGGAAGTAGCCGATCAGGCCGACGAGCCACACCGGGGCGGTGGCGATCACGAATGCGACGGCACCGTTCAGCAACGCCACCGCGCCGCGCAGGCCGTTGGTCACGGCCTCGCGGAATCCCCAGGACTCACCGGCGGGGCTGACCACCGAGTCGGGCTCGGTCAGGTGGATGGTGACGGTCACCATGGCGGCCTGGCGCTCGAGGTGCTTGACCTGCGCGTCGAGCGACTCGATGTCGCCCCTCACCCGGCCCAACTCCTTCTCGATCAGCAGCATCTCCTCGACATTCTCGGCGGCGTCGAAGAAGTCGCGGAGTCGCTCCTCCTGTGAGCGGAGGTTCGCCAGGCGTGCGGACAGGTCGACGTGCTGCTGCGTGACGTCGCTGCTGGCCTCCGACTGTGAGAGCACCTCACCCAAGCCGGCCACGTCGGCCACGAACGCGTCGTAGCCGGCGGCCGGCACGCGCACGACAACCCAGCCACGCAGCGCGCCCGCCTCGCCGTCGCGGGCGTAGACCCAGCCATCGTCGCTGGCGACCTCCATGTCGGTGACGCTGCCCTCCCGCGCTGCGGCAAGCCTGCGGATCTCGTCGACGGCTTCGTCGGCCGCGGCCACTTGGAGGCGCATGGTCTTGTTGACGATCAGCATCGAGCCATCGTCTGACGCAGGTTGGTCGCCCTGCTCCCGGAGCACCTCTGGGGCGGCCTCGGCCATGTCGGCGGCTGGCGCCTCGGCCGCCCCGTCGCCGCCCATCGCCGGGAACGAATCGGTCGTCGAGGCCGAGCAGGCGGCCAGTGTCAGTACCAGGGCCGCGGCGAGCATCGCGAGCCAGCGTCGAGCGGTATGTGTGATCTTCATCATGCGTCTCCTCACGGCTGGGGGATGTCCCCTCACCCGAACGACGCGGTGGCATCCTGGCGGTGTTGTCCACCGTCAGGTAACGAATCCGTCACAACTCGCCAGCCGGGTTCAGCTGGCCACGCCCGCCCGTCCGCCCGTGCCGGGCAGCCCGATCCACTGGGGATCCGTCCCACCCAGCGGGGCGAGATGGAAGTCCGCGGTGAACTCGCCGGACGACAGCGTGGCGGTGATGCTGACGCGGTGCGGGGTCTCGAAGGCGACGACCTGCGCCGAGAAGCACTCCGGGCCTTGCCAACCGCCGCGGGTGGCGACAGGCAGGCGGGAGCGACCGAAGTCGAGGGTCGCGTGCTGCCACGCATCGGCCACGGGGAGGACATGGGCGCGGCCCCGCTCATGCAGCGTCAGGAGCCACCGCTGGCCGTCGGGCTGGAGGATTGCTCGGTCGAAGTGGGCAGGAAGCGCACGGTGGTCGCCTCCCGGTGCACGCAGGAGTTCGACGGCGTGCTGCGGTTCCTCCCCCACCTCGGAGGCCGCGAGGAACTCGAGCGTGGCCAACTGCTCGGCCAGGGCCAGGTCCGCCTCCGCGGTGCCTCCTCGTCCCACGGCTGGCAACACGTGCACCCAGACCGCCTCGAGGAGGCCTTGCATGTCCTCGGTCTCCGAGGTGATCGCGATGGCGAGTCGCTGCTCGGGCAGCACGAGGGCGAACTGACCGAAGGCGCCGTCGCCCCGATACCCGTGCGTGCACTTCCAGAAGCTGAACCCGTAGCCAAGGGCCCATTCGCTGCCTGGTTCAGCGTCCGGATTCGGCGGGCCGTAGGGCTCCCGGGCGCGCGCCACCCACTCCCGGGCGAGCAACTGTTCCCCACGCCAGCGCCCCTCGTCAAGGTGCAGTTGCGCAAGTGCGAGCAGGGCCTCGGTGCGCACGTGGCATCCGGAGAAGCCGAGCGCCCGGCCCCGCGGGTCCACGTGCGTCTCCGCGGGGCCAACGTCGAGGGGCTCGAAGAACCGGCGGCGGAGCAGGTCGAGGAGAGGTTCGCCTGCCACGTCTTCGACCACCCGGGCGGCGAGGTAGGTGGCCACCTGGTTGTAGCAGAACCGGGTGCCCGGCTGGTGCTGCGGAGGGACGGACAAGATGGTGTCGATGAAGTCCGTCTCCGGCGTGAAGCGTGGCGCGAGCATCCCCCACGCATCGACCTCGTGGCCCACGGTCATCGACAAGCAGTGCTCAAGGGTGAGCTCCTCCCAGAGGGGGTCGACGGCATCGCGCCCTGTCTCGAGCTCTGCCCAGGGTAGGTGGTCCAACACCTTGGTGCCGACGTCGAGCACACCGTCGGTCACCAGCAGTCCCGCGGCGAGGGCGGTGAAGGACTTGCTGCACGAGTAGACCAGCTGGATGCCGTCGGCCGAGTACGGCTCGGCCCATCCCTCGGCGACCACCTCGCCGTCGAGGGCCACCATGATGGAGTGCAGGTCGAAGCCGCGCTCGCGGCAGGCGTCGAGGAAGCGACTCAGCCCGGCGGCGTCCATGCCCAGCGAGGAGGGGGTGGTGCGGGCGAACTGGCTCATCTGGACTCCTGAGTTGCGGTTGTCCCAGCATCATTGCAGGCTGTTGATGGTGGCGTCGGCTCTGCGGGTGCTGCAGCCGCACGCATCACCTAGAGTGCGGGAGAGCGACGCGTTCACTCCCGAGAATGGCTGGAATCATGACGGCACCGTTTCCCTGTCCCTGCGGCTCAGGCAAGGTCTATCCCGCGTGCTGCGGCCGCTTCCACGCAGGACGCCCGGCGCCCACCGCGACGGCGCTGATGCGCTCCCGCTACACCGCCTTCGTCCTCGGCCTCAGCGACTACCTGAGCGAGACGTGGCATCCGACGACGCGCCCACCGTCGATCGATATGGATCCAGACACCCAATGGTCGGGTCTGGCCATCGAAGAAACTGAGGGCGGCAACACTCCTACGAGGGTGGGGCGCAAGGCGTGGCAGAACTCCTAGCCTCCGGGAGAGAATTCGACGGCCTCGTGTGCGGAAACGACGGTGTCGCCCTGGGCGCAATTCACGCCCTACGCCTGGCTGGACTCCGCGTTCCGCAGGATGTCGCAGTGATGGGGTGGGACGACGCCATGGCCGGCCGCTACGCCAACCCCACCCTCTCGACCGTACGGCCCGACAGCGTCCAACTGGTCCGGCTCGCCTTCAACAAACTGCTGACACGCATCGATGGAGACTCATCTCCGTATGAAGAGATAGTGATTCCCCACGAACTCGTGATCCGGGAGTCAACGTCTGGCCACCCACATCCCGGTAAGCCTGACGACGGCGCCTGAGCTTTACCGGAGGCTATCTATTGCCGGACATCGACGTAGCGATGCCCGATCTGCCGGGACACGGGGAGAATGTCGAGCGCTCCCTCAACACCGCGTCCGCGCTGGCAGTCATCGGTGACGCCGTCGGGAAGGCGACGAACCCTGTGGTGCTGGCAGGGCACAGCCTGGGCGGATACCTGTCGGCGCTATGGGCGCACCGAAACCCGGGCCGCTTGTCTGGCTCTGGAGGTGTCAGAGGGCGCGTTTGATAAGCCCGTCGAGGAGTGCGTCGGCCGCCTCGCCGAGACGGAGCCCGATCACGTCGAGCCGGCGGAGGAGTTCGCGGTTCTTGAGTGTCTCCAAGGTCAGGTCGCCAGAGAACAGCTCCTTGAGGCCCTCTTGATAAACCCGACGGATCTGTCCGGCTTCCTTGCGGGCAGCGATGCAGTGGACACGCACCATGGCGGGTTCGGGGTCTTTGATGGCTATTCGCAGTTCCTCGAGGGATGCGGTCATCTGCTGCAGCGCCTTGGCGCTCCACGGTGCGGCCGTGGCGCGCCACATGGTCATCTCGCGGACGAAGTCGCGGGTGTTATCAAGGACGTCGTCGATCGAGCGGGAAGCACGGAAGAGGTCTTCGCGGTCCAAGGGTGTGATGACGTTGGAGAGCATCACGCGGATCACTTCAGCCCGGGCGTCGTCGCCTTCGTGCTCAATGTCAGCCATCGAGGCGCGGGTCTCGGCCCGGTTGACGAGGGGGGACTGGGCCACCTCCAACGCGAAGGCAACTCCCTCCAGGGTGATGTCGATCTGTTGGATGAGGAGTTGACGGGTTGATTTCCGCTGGCGCCGTCTGCGGAAGTAGCGTTTCATCTTGTGGTTTCTCCTCAACTGCTCGCAATGGCGAGGCTTAACAGGGTGAGTAGCCATCCGGAGATCGCTGCGACGGGGAGCGTCCACAGCCACGCGACTGCCACTCTGCGTGACTGGTCCCACCGCACTCGCCGCCATTCCTGGCGGGGCAACGACCCGATCAGACCACCCGTGATGGATTGGGTCATACTCATTGGGGCCGCCATCGCCGAGCCGAGCAACACGGCCCCGGCGCTGGCCCAGAGCGTGGAGGCCACCTGGTGGGATCTTGGATGCAGCACGCCGTGCCGCAGCGCGTGTGCGCTGCGACGCATGCCCCAGATGGCCCCGGCAACAAAACACACGACGATGATCGCGATGATGCCAAGGTTCGACGAGCCGGCCGAGACACTCATTCCGAACAGCACTGCAAACACCGCCAAGAGCTTCTGACCGTCGTTGGCACCGTAGGCCACAGCGGTGGCTACCAGTCCGGTGGTTTGCTGCCATCGGATGCTGCGGGGCAGGTTATGGCCACCCCATACGGCCTGCAGCTTGCTCAGCAGCGCTGCCAGGAGCATCGCCACTAGCGGGCCGGCCGCTGCAAGTACGAGGACCCGTCCGATGCGGGCCCCGTCGAGCACCCCGTGGGCAAACTGCGCTCCGGCGGACCCCCCTACCAAGGCCAACGTGATGGAGGTGGGGATGCCCATTTTGGTTGAGAATGCCAACGTCAAGATCGTTGCCAACAACAGGATGGGAAACCCCGCCCCGGACTCCCCCGCGGCACCGCGAAACAGTGCAGTGAGGGTTTCCGCCACAGAATGGATGCCGAGCAGTGGTACGAGTACGACACCGGCCACCAGCACCAGCGGCGGCCACCAGGAAGTTCGATGCATAGAGCGAATGGCGAGCGCAACAAGCGGCGAGCCGTCGTTTCGGCCGACCAGAACCGCATAGATGAACGCGAGCGCCAGGGTTGCATACTCCATTGCGCTCAGATGATTCCTTCCAACGGCTGGCCCGTCGCGTGATGACGACGTTGTCAGATGGGGCAGAAACCTCGGAAGCCTGCACCGTGATCCAGAGGAATATACCGGAAAAGGCTGCTAGTGGCAACGACGGTGGCTGGGGTTCCCTCGTCGAAAGGCGTTGCCAGGAGGCAACGGCGAGAATATTGTGCGGTGGCAGACGCTCGCTCACCAACGTCCCCGAAACGAGAGTTCCCCCTGCGGCCAGTGCCGCAGGGGGAACTTTCGTCAACGTGAAGGATGTCAGCCGAGGACGGCCTTCAGGTCGCGATCATAGAGGGACTGCATCTCGTCGGCGACCTTCTGCATGGTCGCTGCGGGATCGGTCTTCTGCACGAGAACCTCGCTCAGGCCACGCGCCAGCGCGATATCGCCACCGGGCAGCAGCACACGGCCGAAGTCCTGGACGCGGGCGCGCTCGAGCTGGTCGACAGCCACCTCGAACAGGGGCTGCTCAGCGTACTTGGCCGACATGTCAGCGCCCTTTGTCACGGGCAGGTAGCCAGTGGCGCCAGAGAAGGCAGCGGTGTTCTCCGCGTTGGTGATGTAGGACACGAACATCGCCGCGGCGAGCTGCTGCTCAGGCGTGGACTTCGAAGCGACAGCAAGGCCGGCGCCACCAGTCGGGACGACCTTCTCATCGCCGGAGGGGCCGACCGGCAGGAAACCGACGCCGATCTCGAAGCCTGCGGCCTCGATGGTCGAGTTCAGCGCGCCAGTAGAGGCAATCACGGACGAGTTGGCACCCGCGGCGAAGTCAGTCTGAGGAGCGGTCGATGCGACGGCGGCCCAGCCCTCCTCCAGCGACCTCTGCGCGAACTCCAGCGCTTCGATGGTCTCTGCAGAGTGAGCGGCGGAGAAGTCCCACTCGTCACTCCACTGGCCACCAAAGCCCCACACCAGGTTGGCCATGGTCCACGCCGGGTACTCAGCTTCAGGCGGGTAGGCGAAGGCAGTGGTGTGGCCAGCTTCGGTCAGCTGGGCAGCGAACTCCTCCATCTCGGCCCAAGACTCGGGAGCCCGGTCAGGCAGACCGGCATCCGCGTAGTGCTCCTTGTTGTAGTAGAACAGCGGGGTGGAGCGTGCGTACGGCACGGCCCAGTGCTCGCCCTCGTACAGGTAGTCCTCGTAGAGCGCGTCCACGTAGTTGGAGGCGTCGACGTCGGCCGCAGCCAGGATCTCGTCGACAGGCGCGATGGAGCCGGCCAGGTAAGCCGAGAACCAGTTCGCGTCGGACAGCACGACCACGTCGCCCTGATCGCCCGACACCTGCGCCGTCTGGAAGCGCTGCGACACCTCCGCATAGTTGGCGCCAGCGGTCACGTGATCGACGGTGATGCCGGTCTCGGCCGTGAACTTCTCCACCAGTTCCTTCTCGATGTCCATCGAGCCACCGGGGTGGTTGGTCCAGAAGGCGATCTCGGTGGCGGGCTCGACGCTCGACCAGTCGAAGCCAGCCTCAGTGGTCTCGCCACCGGGCGTAGTTGCGTCACCACCGGCCGCAGGTGTCGTCGGGGTTCCTCCGCCGCCTTCGACGGTAGGACCGCCGCACGCTCCGAGGGCTAGAGCCGCCACCCCCACGAGGCCTACGGTCTTGATGATGGTCATTGTGGACTTCAAGGTGAGTCACCTTTCCTTGTCTGCATGCGAACGCACGCTTCCTGTGAAACCCTACTGGGTCCCGATATGCTGGGCAGGTTCACTTGACGGCCCCCTGCGTCAAACCTGCCACGATGTAGCGCTGCAGCATTGCGAACACCACAAGGATGGGAGCGATGACCAGCACAGCGCCGGCCATGAGTACACCATAGTTGCCGGTGTTGGATTCCAGCGACTGCAGCAGATTGAGGGCCACCGGGAGTGTCATCGAATCCGGGTGGTCGGTGATGACCAGCGGCCAAAGGAACTGGTTCCATTCGCTCACGACAGTGATGAGCGCCACGGTGGCGATCGACGGGACAGTGATCGGCACCACGATGCTCCACAGGCGGCGCCAGTGCCCCGCCCCGTCCAGTTCCGCGGCCTCCAGCAACGCCGGAGGCAGGGTCAGGAACTGCTGGCGCAGGAGGAAAGTGCCGAAGGCCGTACCGAGGCTCGGCAGCAGGATCCCCCACAGCGTGTTGCGGCCGCCCAGCGATGAAATGGTGATGTAGTTCGGCAGCATCGCGGCCTCTGTGGGCACCATGAGCGCCACCAGGATCGCGAGGAACACAAACCCGGCGCCGCGGATCTTGACGAAGACCAGTGCGTACGCAGTCGTGATCGCCAGGAACACCTTGATGGTCGCCCCGACCACCGTCACGATGGTCGAGTTGCGCACGGCAGATAGGAGGGGCACCCGCTCCGCGACGGAGATGTAGTTCGCCGACGTTGGGTCTAGGGGCAAGAACGTCGGCGCGATCGTCACGATCTCCGACGGAGGTTTGAAGGAAGCGATCACCATCCACACCAGGGGGAGCGCGATCACGAGCAGCGCCAGGATCATCGGCACATAGCCGAGCATCAAGGTGTCGACGAGGTTCCTCCGGCTGAACGCCCGCTGCAGGTCCGTCTTGTCCGGGCGGAAATCGGCGTCTTTGGTGATATCGGCCATATCGGGCACGGTGTTGGCGCTCACTGGTAGTGCACCTTCTTCTGGACGTAGCGCAGTTGGAATGCGGTGATGGCAAACAGGGTGAGGAACAGGACCACCGACACAGCACCCGCGTAGCCCGCGCGCTGGTAGGCGCCGAAGGACTGCAGGTAGATCTCGAAGATGATCGTGTTGGTGCCGTTGCCCGACGGGGTCATGATCCGGAGGATGTCGAAGGCCTGCATCGAGTTGAGGATCATGGTGATCGACAGGAAGAACACCGTCGGGCTGAGCAGGGGCATGACGATGGTGAAGAACTGCCGCGTGCGGCTGGCGCCGTCGACATTTGCGGCCTCGAGGAGATCGGAGGGGATCGACTGGAGGCCAGCGATGAAGATGACCGCCGCGTATCCGAGGTTCTTCCAGATGTAGACGATGATCACCATGACCAGCGCCCACCTCGGGTCGTTGAACCACTCGGGTGATCTCCTGCCGATGGCCTCGAAGAAGAAACGCATAACGCCGAGCCTGGGGTCGAAGATGAAGCTCCAGACCATGCCCACGCCCACGCCCGAAAGTACGTAGGGGGAGAACAGCGCGGTGCGGGCGACCACACGGCCGGGCAGGCGCTTGTTGAGCACCACGGCCATGAGGAGGCCGAGCAGCATCGCGCCGGCGACCGTAGCGACTGTGAAGATGATGGTGACTCTCCACACCTCGAGGCCATTGGGTGAGGTGAAGAACTCGATGTAGTTCTGAAGGCCCACGAAGCGGGCCGTCGACGATCCCAGTCGCCAGTCAAGCAGCGAGAACCGCAGATTCATGATCAGCGGGTAGTAGATGAACATCATGATCAGGGCCACATTTGGCCCTACGAAAAGCACGAAGGTGAGGTAGTTGCGTGACTTGCGTAGCCGTCTCCCCCTGCGGCGCTCAACCTCCAACTCGGCGTCGGTCGGTGTCGTCGCAGTGTCCATAATCCGCCTTCCGTAGCTCTGAAGCCTCTAGGCTTCAGCACCCTCCATCTAGGGTTCCTATCAGGGTGGATGAGGGCCACTTCGCCCTGACGCCCCTGAATGCGGGACTCACAATAGCGTGAGCTCCACACTTCGCGTGCGCTAACGCGGCAAGGCTTCGGTGACGGGGTCAGAGATGGCGGGTTCGGCGGATGGTGACGTTCAGCAACACTCGGTCACGAGTGGCCCATCGAGGCCTTGAAAAAGGTTAGGCACACGCGGCGGGGTCGGCTGGATTATAGGGGAAGAAGTGAGCCCCCTGGGCCGTGATCGGCTCAGGGGCTCACTGGGTCAGGGAGCGTATGTCATCTCATCGACATGGACAGCGTGGTGGCCACCAGGGTGACGTCGGAGTCACTGGTGTCGACGTTGACGGCCATCACGGAACCGTACTTCGGTGTGACGAAAATGCAGCCGTACACACCGCTATCGTCCAGCACGCCACACACGGTCTTGGCGTTGGGACGGACGGGGTCGAGGAGGACCATCGCCCATTCCTCGAGGCTGACGCCGAGGTCACCGAAGGCGACGACGCCGACTCCGGCCTCGCTCATGATGTCGCGCGTGTACAACACGATGCCCTCAGCGGCATACCGGGTCATCCCACCGATGGTGGCAGGCACGTCGCTGGCGACGATCGGGACAATGACGACGTCGCTGAGATCGGGATCAACCGGGAGCACAGGCTCCGGCAGGGGCTGGACGTCACCAAAGCGCACCATGGAGTTGAGAACCCACTGCTCACGCAGCCACTTATAACCGCTGCCGCTGCGCGAGATCACATCGGCCTTCACCCAGTTACGGCAGCCGCCGCGGCCGGTCACCGAAGTGTCGCACTCGGTGCGCCATTCACGGCCGTCGGATGCCGTCCACTTGTGCTCGGTGGGGCCAACTTTCCCGAAAGCCGCGAGCGGGTTGCTTTTCCAGATGTGGCGCGGTGAGGGACGGTAGGTGAGGTTGTTGAAATACCAGTCGTTCTTCTGGACAAAGCGGCCGTTGACGTAGCTGACCTGGGTGGCCCAGATCTGGGTGGTGCAGCGGTGCGTGACGGAATAGGGCTCGCACGTGGTGAGCCACTGGCGCCCGTTGGCCTCGTGATAGCCGGGCGTGATGTAGATGTCTACCTCCTGCGCGGAGGCCTGGGGTGCGAACGCGATGGCGCCCACCGTCGCCATCAGCGCAGCAATCGCCGCGTGGACAAATTTCCTCATGGAAATCCTCTCAACGGGGCTCACCGATGAGCCCGATGGCGGCAATATAGCGGGCGTTTCCACGGTGCCTACAGCAGGGCGACTATTGAGCCACTGACGCGGCCTCCGTCGAGGCGCAGTTCGACCGGCTGCTGGACTACACCGCAGAGAAGCTCCCCGAAGTCGCGGAGCACCTCGAGCAGGCCAGAGCCGACGTGCTCGCCTTCACCACATTTCCCAAGGACGTGTGGACCCAGATCTGGTCGAACAACCCCGCCGAACGCCTCAACCGGGAAATCCGGCGCCGCACCGACGCGGTCGGGATCTTCCCGAACCGGGAAGCCATCATCCGCCTCGTCGGCGCAGTCCTAGCCGAACAAACCGACGAATGGGCAGAAGGCCGCCGCTACCTCGGCCTCGACATCCTCGCACGCTGCCGACTCACCACCATCCCCAACACCACCGAAAAGGAGCTCCCCGACCACCCGCTGGCGCTCAGCGCCTGACCCCAACGACCTACGAAGGAAAAACCGCTACACCACTCCACGGGGCTTGACCCGTCGCGAGGGCCAGCACTAGGTTCAGTTGCCATTCGATGGCGGCCACCTCTCCAGCGATCCGGTGCGAGAGTGCACCCCACCTAGCTTGGGGCCCAAACGCGCCTCCAAAGGGCTGAGTCACATCACGTCCTGTGGATACCGGCCTCTGCTCCACTTGCG
>DURG01000206.1 GCA_012837465.1 Propionibacterium sp.
GACGCCAACGGTTCGGCTGCGGAAGTCGACGACGACGGCTACGCCGGGCTGCTCGCCCCCGTCGGTGCCGCGCTGGCGAGCGCCGTCCTCGTGGGCGTGGGCGCCCGACGCAGGGCCCAGGTGCTGGCCCGGGCAGTGGGGCGTCGCCTCGTCCCGGTACCTCAGGGAGTCGCCCGGTTCTGGACGGCGCTCACGCACAAGGCCGAGGCCGCCGAGGCTCCCGAGCAGGAATCCGGCCCCACCACCCTCGTCCTCGGTTGGGAGGGCGAGGAGCCTGTAGAGGTGGACGTCGAAGCCGAGCGCGCCGTCATCTTCTCCGGTGGCGAGTCCAGTTCCGCGCTGGGCGCTGCGGTCACCAGCCTCACGTGTGCCCCGTGGTCTGCCCCGGTCGAGGTCGTCCTCGTCGACGGCGCCGACTGGGTCGCCGCCCTCGATGATCCGCGAGTCACGGGCGCGGCCACAACCGCGGAGGGCCTGCACCGCCTGTCCCGGCTCTGCTCTGAGCGCCGCCTGGCCCTGCGCCAGCGCTCGCTCAACGAGGTGCGCGCCGACGACGACCTGGCCGATGCCTTCGGCCCCGTCGTGGTCGTGTTCCTCTCCTCCCTGACGCCGGTCGAACTCGATGCGGTCGGCGATGCGCTCGCGCTCGGCGAGGTCGGGGTCTCCGTCCTCGCCAGCACCGCGGCCCCGTTGCAGATGACCCTCACCCAGGTCCGGGTGGAGGCAGACCACGCCACCCTCCGCGGCCACACGTTCACGCCACAACTCGTCACCGCGCCCGCCCGGCGGGCCCTCGTGGAGTTGTTCGCCGCCACCGGGCACACCGACACCGAGCCCGCCCCCTGGTGGCGGGAGGACGACGACCTGCCGCCCAACGTCCACCCCCTCCCTTGGCCGGATCGCCCCGAGGAGCGCGCCATGACCACGCTGTATTCCCCGTCGCATCCCACGCTGCTCCTGCTGGGCGACGTCGAGATCGTGGCTGCGGCGGGCACAGCACCGAGCCGCGCGCTGGGGCAGTGCATGGAGTACCTCGCCTGGCTGCTGGAGCACCCCGGATCGACCCCCACGCTGATGCAGCGTGATCTGCAGGTGGCCGACGCCACCCGGCGCTCCAACCTGTCGCGGCTCCGGTCCTGGCTGGGAGCGGATCCAGACGGCCTGCCCTACCTCCCCGACGCCTACACCGGCCGGCTCACGCTGGATGAGCGGGTTTCGTCTGATTGGGAGCAGTTCTCGGCCATCCTCAATGGCGGGGTGAACGTGGCCAGTTCAAGCTCCCTCCGCGAAGCGCTCAACCTGGTGCGGGGCGAGCCGCTCGGCACGTTCTCCTTCCAGTGGCACTGGGCGCAACAACTCCAGGCGGACATGGTGGCGATGATCGTCGACGCCGCCTGCGTGCTGGCAGACCGTGCACTGAACCACGATGATCCGGACACGGCCCTGTGGGCGGTGGAGCGCGGCAGGATGGGTGCACCGTTCGACGACTCGCTCGCTGTCAGGGAGATCGAGGCCCTCCACTGCGTCGGCGATCAGGCCGGGGCCGAGCGCGCGACCATCCGCCTCAACCGCACCCTCCGCGCCGAGGGCCGCGACCTTGAGCCGGCCCTCGCCACGCGCGCCCAGGACGCAACCAGGACGCGTGCCCGCCGCGCAGCCGGCCAGTCCCAGACATGAACATGCTAATGTATGTGTATGTCAGTGATGGAGCGGCGCCTCCAGATCCTCTTGGATGCGGCACGGTATGAGCGGATCTCGGCTGAGGCCGACCGGAGCGGTCGGAGCGTGGCGGCGGTGATCCGTGAAGCAATCGACTTCCGCTTCCCGGATGACGGAGACCGGGCCCGCGCCCGGGCCGCCTCAGCCCTTCTCGCCCTCACGGAGGAGCCTGACGCTGGACCGGCCGAAGGGCCCGCCGAGTACAAGGCTGCCTACGAGGCCCACCTCGACGAGTTGCTCCCATGAAGCCCGTCTTCGTTGACACATCCGTCCTGCTGTTGGCGGTCGGCGGTGAACATCCAGCCCGTGACAGCTGCCGGGCCGTGCTCCACACGGCCGCGGCCGGTGAAGGGCGTCTTCACCTGAGTGTGGAGGCAGGTCAGGAGTTCCTCTTCCACCGGCTCCGCCGAGGCTCGAAGAGCAGTGCCATCGAGCAGTTCGACCAGCTCGACCGGATGGTCGTCTGGCACGCCTTCGACGCCGCAGTACTTCGAGCCGCCCGCGACCTGGTGGCCAACAGCGACATCCGTGGCCGAGACGCGGTCCATGCCGCAACCGCTTTGGGGGCTGGTTTCACTGAGTTCATCAGTTGCGACCCCGACTTCGATGCGGTCCCGGGGTTGCATCGGATCGATCCTTCGGACGGATGGCCTCCCCCACCGGACGTCACAGCTGCTACGTCCCGATGATGGGGGCGTGGTGATCCGCGTCCGAGGCCATCGCGAAGGTGCCCTCAGCGCGACGCACGCCGTGCACGGGGTGGGTAGGGATCAGGTCGGCCAGGAACCCGTACTCCTTGCCGATGTGGATCGCCCGCAGATCCCCCTCGTCGCGGAGCCGTTCGAGGTTGCGCCACCAGTCGGCGATGTCACCCCAGCCGGGGGCGGCCAGCGAGCCGCCGAAGTGCCGCACGGCGAGCGATGAGCTCAGCGACGCGAACCGCAGCCGCTGCTCCAGGCTCCAGCCCGCAATGGTGCCCAGGATGATGGCCGCGGCGAACACGTCGCCGGCCCCCGTCGGGTCGATCGCGTCGACGGCGACGCTGGGGCAGTACGTCTCCTCACCCGTCGAGCTGTCGATGGCGTACGAGCCGCGCACCCCGTCGGTGACGACCGCCAGGGGCACCATCTCGGCCAGCTTCCGCACCGCGTGGCTGGGCCGGTCGGTGCGGGTGTAGCCCATGGCTTCGACGGCGTTGGGCGTGAACGCGTGGCAGTGCTTGAGGGGCTCGAGGTGGGCCTTGTCCCAGCGTCCGGTGTCGTCGAAGCCGACGTCGGCGAAGATCAGGGTGCCCTCGCAGCGCAGCTTGTCCCACCAGGGGCCGGGGCGCTTCAGGTCGACCGCTGCAGCACGCGCCCGGTGGGCCGACATCAGCGCACCCTCGAGCGATTCGGGCAGCGGGTGCTCGTGCGTCACCATGCCCCGGTCACCCCGGAAGGCCATCGAGACCGTGATGGCGGAGTGGAAGTTCTCGAATCGCTTCGAGGCGGACAGGTCGATGTGCTCCTGGTGGGCGAGCGTGTCCCACATCCAGTCGGCGTAGGCGTCGTCGCCGAAGCCCGTGACCAGGCCCGTGCGCAAACCGAGCCGCGCGGTCGCCGTCGAGAGGTTCGCGATGCCGCCCGGGCACGAACCCATGCCGCTGCTGTAGAGCTCCTCGCCCGGCTCGGGGAGGCGGGGCAGGCCGGTGAAGATGATGTCGAAGAACAGCGGGCCGGTGGTGAGCACGTCGAGGGGCGGGTCGTCGTCGGTGCGGATCGATTCCAGGGGGTCCCAGTCCCAGCACCGCGAGCAGATGGGTTCGAGGTGTTCGTGCGTGGTCATTCCTTCGAGGCTCCTTCGAGCATGCCGCTGATGAAGTAGCGCTGCAGCATCAGGAACACGATGATGATCGGCGCGGCGATGATCACGCCAGCAGCGGCGAGCAGCGCGTGATCCGAGGTGTACTGGCCCTTGAAGATGGCCAGGCCGAGCGGGGCGGTGCGCCACTGGCCGCCGGGGCTCATGATCAGCGGGATGAGGAACTCGTTCCACGTCCACATGAACATCAGCACGGAGACCGTGGCGATGGACGGCAGCGACGGCGGCACCACGATGCGCCACAGCGTGGCCATGCCGGTGGTGCCGTCGATGGCGGCGGCCTCGATGAGGTTGCTGGGCAGGGCGCGGAACTGGGCGCGCATCCAGAACGTACCGAAGGCC
>DURG01000207.1 GCA_012837465.1 Propionibacterium sp.
AGGAGTTCCAGCCCGTATTCGCGGGCATCGCCCCTGGAGGACTTCTTCAGCGTGGTGGGGGCCAGCATGATGTTCTCCAGCACGGTCTTGTGCGGGAACAGGTTGAAGTGTTGGAAGACCATGCCGATGCGTTGGCGCAGGTCGTTGATGTCGTTCTGATCCGACATCAGGTCCTTGCCCTCGTAGATGATCTTCCCGCCCGAGGGTTCCTCCAGTCGGTTCAGGCACCGCAGGAAGGTCGACTTGCCGGAGCCCGACGGCCCGATCACCGCGACGACCTCGCCCTGGCGGATCGTGACGTCGAGGCCCTTGAGTACCTCGTTCCTGCCGAACGACTTCCTCAGGCCCTGGACGTCGAAGATCACGTCTTGTTCCTCGCGCTCCGTCTCTGCCGTCGGGTTGGTGGTGGTTGCGGATGCTTCGGTGCTCACTTGTTGAACCTCCGGTCGAGGAAGTTGGACAGTTGGGTCAGCAGCATGATGACGATGAAGTACAACGCCCCCACGATCAGCCACATCTCGAACGAGCGGAAGTTCCGCGCGATGATCTGCTGGCCCTGGTAGGTCAGTTCGGCAAGGCCGAGCACCGCCAGGATCGAGGTGTCCTTCAGCGTCATGATGAACTGGTTGATGGCGGCCGGGGTCGCGTGTTTGATGGCCTGTGGCGCGATGACCTTCCTCATCGCCTGCATCCAGTTGAGGCCAAGGGAGCGCGATGCCTCCATCTGGCCCACATCGACGGCCTGGATGCCGCCACGCACGATCTCGGTCATGTAGGCCCCGGCGTTGAGGGACAGCACCAGGATGCCCGTCCACAAGATGCTGATGTCGAGCCCGGTTGCTGCAGGTAGGCCGAAGTAGAAGAAGAAGGCCTGGACCAGCAGTGGTGTGCCTCGGAAGACATTGACGTAGGCGTTGGCCAGCCATTTGAGGACGGCGATCCCCGAGACCTTGGCAAAGCCGAAGACGAGGCCGAGGATGCTGGCCATCAGGATCGCCACGGCAGTCACCAGCAACGTGATGCCCAGGCCCTTCAGCAGCACCGGAAGGGAGGAGGACAGCAGGTCGAGGAAGCCCCGCTGCTCAGCCGCGGCCTCCTCGCCGAAGTAGTCGGCCAACAGCTGGTCGTAGGTGCCGTCGGCCTTGAGGTTGTCGAGGCCGCGGTTGAAGGCGTTGAGGAGTTGTTCGTTCTCCCCCTTCGCGACGGCGAAGCCGAGCTCACCGACCGGGATGGGATCCATCGTCAGTTCGAGGCCGTTGCCCTGGTTGACGCCGTATGCGAGGACGGTGTAATCGTCCATGACGCCGTCGGCGCGGCCCAGGTTGACCTCCTGGTACATGGGGTCGGACTGGTCGAGGGAACGCACCTCGAAGCCGAACTCCGCAGCCTTCTCCTCGACGTGGTCGAGGCTCAGCGAACCGGTCTTGGCCATCACCGTCCCGCCAGCGAAGTCTGACCAATCGGTGAACTGTTCGGCCTCGCCCTGCCGGACGGCGACCGCCAACTGACTCTCCAGGTATGAGTTCGAGAAGTCGAACGTCTCCTGCCGTTCCTCGGTGATGCCCGCCGCGGCGATCACGCCGTCGGCTTGACCGGCCGTCACCGATTGGAGGGCGGCGGCGAAGCCCAGCGCCTGGTACTCGATCTCGAAGCCCTGGTTGTGCGCGATCGCATTCATCAGGTCGATGTCGAAGCCGGTGATGTTGTTCTCGGCGTCGCGCACCACGTGCGGCGGATAGGAGGAATCCGTGGCGATGGAGAAGCTCATCCCCTGGACCTCAGAGGATTCGTCGACGTTGACGCCCGTCACGGGCCCGGTGGTTGCCCCCGAGCTCGTGCCGAAGTACTCGGCGTGGATCTCGTCATAGGTGCCGTTCGCCCTCAGATTGGCCAGCCCCTCATTGAAGGCGGCCAGCAGGTCGGCGTTGTTCCCCTTGTCGACGGCAAAGCCGAGCTCGCCGACGGGGATCGGGTCCATCGTCATCTCGAGGCCCACACCCTGCTGGATGCCATAGGCCAAGACGGTGAAGTCGTCCATGACACCGTCGGCGCGGCCCAGGTTCACTTCCTGGTACATGGGGTCGGACTGGTCGAGGGATCGCACCTCGAAGCCGAACTCGGCCGCCTTCTCCTCGACGTGTTCGAGGCTCAGCGAGCCCGTCTTGGCCATCACTGTCGTACCCGCGAAGTCAGCCCACTCGGCGAACTGGTCCGCTTCGCCCTGCCGGACGGCAATCGCCAACTGACTCTCCAGGTACGGATCGGAGAAATCGAACGACTGCTTCCGTTCCTCAGTGATGCCCGCCGCGGCGATCACCCCGTCGGCCTGGCCGGCGCTGACCGCCTGCAACGCCGCCGCGAAACCCAGGGCCTGGTACTCGATCTCGAAGCCCTGGTCCTCGGCAATCGCGTTCATCAGGTCGATGTCGAACCCGGTGATG
>DURG01000208.1 GCA_012837465.1 Propionibacterium sp.
AGGACCTCTTCATTCCCGAAAATTTCACGCCCGACGACTAAGACACCTGTTGCTCGTAGAGCGCGGCATACTCCCCACCGAGGGCGAGAAGTTCAGCGTGGGTGCCCTGCTCCACAATCTGGCCGGCACGGATCACGAGGATGCGATCCGCGTCAATAATCGTTGACAGGCGGTGCGCGATCGCGATCGTCGTGCGTCCCTCCCGCGCTTCGTCGAGTGCCCGCTGCACGACCCGCTCGCTCACCGTGTCGAGGGAGCTCGTCGCTTCATCGAGAATGAGCACCGGCGGGTTCTTGAGCAGCACCCGAGCGATCGCGATCCGCTGCTTCTCACCGCCTGAGAGCCGGTAACCGCGTTCCCCCACCACGGTGTCGTAGCCATCGGCGAACGACTCAATCGCTTCATGAATGTTCGCCATTCGGGCGGCCGCCTCAACTTCTTGCTGGGTCGCCTCCGGTTTCGCATATCGGAGGTTGTCGGCGATGGTGCCGTGGAAGAGGTACGACTCCTGGGTGACCATGCCAATCTCGGCCATGAGACCCTCCTGGGTGAGTTCACGCACATCGTCGCCCGCGAAACGCACGGTACCGCTCGTCACGTCATACAAGCGTGGGATGAGCGAACCGATCGTCGTTTTCCCCGAACCTGCCCCTCGCCGCGCGGAGGCCGGCCAGCATGGCCGCCTCCTTGCCGAAGTTCCTGCTGAAGGAGAGCACCCTCACGCGGGGATCAGACGCCAGTTCCCGGGCCACCTCCAACGTGCGGTCCGTGGAACCGTCATCGACGAGGATGAGTTCGACCGCCGTCAGGGTGCCGACGCCACGAAACTGCCCCACGATCTCCTGGTACAGCGCGCGGAGGTTGCCCTCCTCGTTGTGGCACGGCACCACCACGCTGAGCAAGCGACTCATCCATGCACCTCCCACATCCTGCGACGGCACCACACTACCGGTGCAGGGCGCTGGCCAGATCACGACCCGTGGCACACAGGAATCTCACAGGGTGTTGTCCACGATGCTCGAGGTGTTGTCCCAAACCATCGAGGTGTTGCCCGTTTGGCCCCCGGTGTTGTCCGTTGGCCCGGAACGCGTGACTTCGGCCTGACGAGGCTCTTAGCTTGGCTGGCATGAGCTCCCCCAGCATCACCCAGATCCGTCCCACGCCCCTCCACACGGCCGCGCCACCGTCGGCGATTCGGCTCATCCACGTGCTCCTCGAAGCCATGTCCGGCCGGCGCGCCCTCCATCAGGTGCGGCCCCTGCTCAGCCCGAGGCCGTTCACCCGGCTGGCCGCCTATGCCGACACGGGGCTGTTCAAGCGGATGCGCATCGGGCCGGTCCGCTCGCAGATGCCCTCGGAACGCGCGGTGGAGGCCACCGTTTCGCTGCTCTTCGCAGCGCGTCCCGTCTCGTGCGCGATCAGGCTGGACCTCCAGCACGACCGGTGGGTGTGCACCGATCTGACCGTGCTGCACCCCGCCGCCATGAGGGCAGCCGCGTGACGAGGCTCAGGCCAAACCGCCGGGGCGGCCGTGGCACATCTTGTACTTCTTGCCGGAACCGCACGGGCAGGGCTGGTTGCGGCCCACCTTCTGCGCGGTCTGGGCGGGGGCAGCGCCGGTCTTTGTCTCCTGACCGCTCTCATCCGGCGCGGAATAGCTGAGGTTGCGATCCGCCTTGCGCTCCAAGCCCTTCGCCAACGCCGGGGGCAGTTCCTGCTGCGGTTCCTCGGCCGGCACCTGGACCGACGGCTTGCGCTTCGGCTTGGCGGCAGGCTGCGGTTGCTTGGGTGCCGCGTCGTCCTGCTTTCTGGGCAGCGACTCGGCCAGCGAGTCGACGCCCACTGCGGATCCGTCCGCGTCGGTGACCAGGCCGACGTTGAGGGCGGGCTCGGTGGGCTGCGGCTTCACCTCGAGGTTGAACAGGAAGCCGACGACCTCCTCCATGAAGGCCTCCATCATGGCGTTGAACATGTCGCCGCCCTCGCGCTGGTACTCGACCAGCGGGTCGCGCTGCGCCATGGCGCGCAGGCCGATGCCCTCGCGGAGGTAGTCCATCTCGTAGAGGTGCTCGCGCCACTTGCGGTCCAGCACCGTCAGAAGGACCTGGCGTTCGAGTTCTCGCATGGTGTCCTCGCCGAGGGTCTCCTCGCGGGACTTGTAGGCGTTCTCGGCATCCTCGAGGAACATCTCGACGAGTTCGTGCTGTTCGGGCAGGTCGTCGGCGATCTCGTCGATGGAGATGGACACTGGGTACAGCGTCTTCAGCTCCTGGAACATGGTGTCGAGGTCCCAGTCCTCCGGGATCCCGGCGGTGTGCTGGCGCACGACGTCGCTGACCACGCGCTCCGTGGCGGCCTTCAACTGCTCGGACACGTCGACACCGTCGAGCACCTGGCGGCGATCGCCGTAGATTGCGTGGCGCTGGCGGTTCATGACGTCGTCGTACTTGAGGACGTTCTTGCGCATCTCGAAGTTCTGGCCCTCGACCTGCTTCTGGGCGCCCTCGATGGACTTCGACACGGACTTCATGTCGATCGGCACGTCGTCGGGGACCTTCATCATCAGGAGCGCGCGCTCCAACAGTTCGGGGCGGAACAGGCGCATCAGGTCGTCGCTGAGCGACAGGTAGAAGCGCGACTCACCCGGGTCACCCTGACGGCCGGAGCGGCCTCGCAGCTGGTTGTCGATGCGGCGCGACTCGTGGCGCTCGGAGCCCACGACGTAGAGCCCGCCGAGCTCGACGACCTCCTCGTGCTCGGCCTTGACCTGCTCCTCGAGGGCCTTGAGGGTGCTGCCCCACTCTGCCTCATACTCTTCGGGGGTCTCCTGCGGGTCGAGCCCGTTCTTGCGGAGTTGGAGGTCTGCCAGGAACTCCGGGTTGCCGCCGAGCATGATGTCCGTGCCTCGCCCGGCCATGTTCGTCGAGACGGTGACGGCGCCCTTGCGGCCCGCCTCGGCGACGATCGACGCCTCCGACTCGTGGTGCTTGGCATTGAGGACCTTGTGCGCGACGTTGGCCTTCTTCAGCATCGCGGAGAGCACCTCGGACTTCTCCACCGACGCGGTGCCGATCAGGATGGGCTGGCCGAGCGCGTGCCGCTCGACGACGTCCTTGACGATGGCCTCGTACTTCGCCTCCTGCGTGCGGTAGATCAGGTCCGGCTGGTCGACTCGCACCATGGGGCGGTTGGTGGGGATCTGGATGACGCCCAGGCCGTAGATCTTCTGGAACTCGGATTCCTCGGTCTTGGCCGTACCGGTCATGCCGGCGAGCTTGGTG
>DURG01000209.1 GCA_012837465.1 Propionibacterium sp.
ATCTTCGGATGGCGCCCCTTTCTGTTCCCTGAGCCTGGATCCGACGAGGGAGGACCGTGACCCGTCGAAGGGCTCTCACCAGTGCGGGGGCCGGTCCGCGACGAGCCGCTGCTCGTCGCGGTTGAGCGGCCGCTCGGCCGGCCTTGCGGACACCAGGCCGCTGAGGCCGAGGCGTTCGCGCGCCTGGGCGAGCGCGGCGTCGAAGCGGGCGAACCCGATCTCGCGGCGCACGTCGAGGGGCACCGGATACGGCCACGGTCGCTCCTCCTCCTGCGCCGCGTGCCGCAGCTCCCAGAGCCGCGCGGGCGGGAAGCCCTGCGCGGCCAGGTCGTCGGCAAGCGACTCCACGGAACCGACGGCCACCGGCACCCCCGTGAGGGCCAGGGCAAGCGCCCCGGCGAGCGGGTCAGCCTTCAAGCTTGGTGCCGTCCTCGACCACCTGCGGCTCGTCCTCGTCGGGCAGGGTGACGTCGCCCTTGACGACGACGCGGGCGCCGAACGTGTAGTCGCCCTCCACCTTGAACGACGTGGCCTTGCGCAGCGACGGGGCGTAGGGGATCCGCTGCGCGAACTTCTGCACCGTCTTGTAGTAGCGCGAGTCGAGGCTGATCTCGGGTGTCGAATCGCTGCAGGCGATTAGCTTGCCCTCGCCGGTCAGGTTGTAGACGTCGGAGCGCAGGAGCAGCAGTTCGTTGGTGGTCTTGACCGGCAGGAAGCGGTCGCGGCCCACGCAGATGGCGGTGGCGCCCTCGAACACCTCGATCGCGGCGCCCATGGCGGATTCCACCTGGACCACCGGGGTCGACGACGAATCCGTCGGGTCCACGGTCTTCTCGTTGCGGATGAGCGGCAGGCCCAGCACCGAGTTGCGCTCGACGAGCGTGTCCTTGAGGACCTGCAGATCGAACCACAGGTTGTTGGTGTGGAAGAACGGGTGGCGGTGCTCGTCGGTGAAGAAGTCCATCTCCTCCGGCGCGGTCTGGGCGGTGTCGCGGAGGATCAGCTGGCCGTCCTTCTTGCGCACGGCGAGGTGGCCGCCCTTCTTGTCGTTGATCGTGCGGCGGCAGAGCTCGGCCGCGTAGGGGGCACCGGACTGCGCGAACCAGCCGGCGATGGTGGCGTTGGGGGCAGCACCGAGGTTGTCGCCGTTGGAGACGCAGGCGTAGCGGAATCCTGCCTCGAGCAGGGCGTCGAGCACGCCGGAGCCCTCGAGCGCGGGGTACAGGTCGCCGTGGCCGGGCGGGCACCACTCGAGCGAGGGATCGGCCTCCCACTCGACGGGGGTGAGGTCGTCGGCGCGGAGCTTGGGCTCCTGATTCTGCACGAAGCTGAGCGGCAGGTCGTCGACGACGAGTTCGGGGTAGCGGTCCAGGTGGGCCAGCGTGTCATCTTCGGTGCGGAACGAGTTCATGAGCAGCAGCGGCAGGCGGGCGTCGTAACGCTCGCGGGCGGCCAGCACCTGCTTGACGATGAGGTCGAGGAAGTTCATGCCGTCGCGCACGGGCAACAGGGTCTTGGCCTTGTCGAGGCCCATGGACGTGCCGAGGCCACCGTTGAGTTTGATGATCACGGTCTTGCCGATGGCGTCGCGAGCCTGGGCGTCGGTGATGTCGACATCGGTGAGCATGGGCGGATCGAGCAGGGGCTCGATCGTGTCTTCGCGGATCACGCCGGTCTCGCCGGATTCGAGGAGGTGGTAGAAGCGGGTGAAGACCTCGATCGCGGGGGTGGAGACCCCTGCGTCCATCATCTTCTGGCGGGCTGCCTGCAGGCCGGCTTCGGACACAACTATTCCCTTCCTAGGTAACGACTCGATACTAACCGGCCACGGGCCTGCACTCACATTCCCCAGCTCGGACATCACACCGGACCCCCAGAGCCCTCACAGGATGCGCACAGGCTGGCTGGGTTTGGTTGGATGCACCGACGAAAGGAACGGCCATGACACTGCTCCCCTACGAAGCAACCTTCCCCGCCTTGGGCGCGCGTGCCACCGTGCTGACCTCGCACCCCGAGACGCTGCTGCCCGCGGTGGAGGTCATCCGCGCCGAACTCGACGTGTTCGGCGACTCCGAGGCCCTCGGCGGGCACCCGATGCTCGACGACTTCCTCGGCCGGCTGCTCGACGGCGTGGATCCCCTGGAGCCCCTCCCCGTGGAGGTGGAGTTCGGGGCCCGCTCGCTCACCGCACAGCGGTTGGCGGACCTGCTCGCCGAGGAATTCCACGGCGGCTTCCTGGTGGATGTGGGCGGCGCGCCCGCCGTCGCCGGTGAGTCGCTGTCCGGCGAACCGTCCGCTGTCGCCGAGGTGAGCGAGTTCAGCCCCGCGGCCTAGCCGGTGACCTTGAGGATGCCGTGTGCCCCGCGTTCGGCATCCACCATGACGTGGTTGACCACCGGGTAGTGGCCGGCCTCGGCTGGCGTCAGCTCGACGAAGCCACCCTCTGCAGGCTGCAGCGCCAAGGCCTGTCCGCCGCCGCCCTCGTTGCCGAAGGCGTCGACGCCGTCGCGCAGCACGTAGCCGCCCTCGCGGTAGACCGTGTCGAACTGCCCGCCCACCACATGGAACGCCGACTGGCGGTTGGGCCCGGCCACCACGACGTAGAACCGGACGGTCTCCCCCACCTTGGCCTCGAAGGGCTCCTGGTCGTACTGGTTGGCGATGCCGTTGAAGACCACGCGGTCGGGACGTTCGTCCGCGACACGGGCAGGGTCGATGTCGACGGCGTCTTCCGGCGTCGCCGCGTCGTCGGTGAAGACCTCGGACTGGACGACCACGTACTCGTGGTCGACCTCGGGCCAGCCCTCCTCCGGTTCGACGATGACTGCGCCGTGCATGCCGGCGGCGATGTGCGCGCTCATCGGCATGGTGGCGCAGTGGTAGAGCCACACGCCGTGGCGCTTGGCCGTGAACCGGTAGACGAGTTTCTCGCCGGGCGCGATCGTGCGCATGGGCTCATCGGGGGCGACGTCTCCGGCGTGGAAGTCGATGGAGTGGCCCATCGTGCCGTCGTTGATGAGGGTGATCTCGAAGACGTCACCCACCTTGCCACGCAGGGTGGGGCCGACGCCCTGACCGTTGAAGGTCCAGCGGCGCTGCCAGAGGCCGGGGGCCACCTCGAGGGGCTCCTCAGTGGCGCGGAACTCGTGGCGGTGGACCGTCTCCTCGGTGCGCGGCGGCGCGACGGGGTCGACGACCTGGCCGAGCACCGCGTCGGGATCCCCCGCTGGGGCGTGGTGCATGGTGTGCCCATCGGCCGCCGGCGCTGCCGGGGCTGGCGGGTCGTCGACGCCGACGAGCACGTCGAACGTCATGCCCATCTGGCGGTGGCCGACGACGGTGCACCAGCCCTCGATGGACCGGCCGATGATGCCAAGATCCAACTCAGCGGTCTCGCCCGCCGCGAGGCGGGGGCTGCGCACGTCGCCGACCATGAGGTCGTGCACGTTGGTGGAATCCGCGTTGGTGAGTTCGATGATGACGTGGTCGCCGGGGTTGACTC
>DURG01000210.1 GCA_012837465.1 Propionibacterium sp.
CCGCCTGGCGGGGGCCCGCTTCGTGCTGGCCAACGATGTCGACAACCCCCTGTGCGGGCCCCGCGGCGCGGCCGCGATCTTCGGCCCCCAGAAGGGGCTGGGCCCAGATGACATCCCCGTGGTCGATTCGAACATCGGCCGGTGGGCGAAGCTGCTCGCCGACGCACTGGACTTCCCGGCCGATGGTGCGGAGGTTCCCGGCGCAGGCGCCGCTGGCGGCGTGGGCTTCGCGGCCCTCGCCGCGCTCCGCGCCGTGCCCCGGCCGGGGGCCGAACTGGTCGCTGAACTGGTCGGCGTCCCCGAGTCGCTCGAGGGCGCCACCCTCGCCATCACTGGGGAGGGCAGCCTCGACGAGCAGTCGCTGGGCGGCAAGGCCCCCATGGGTGTGCTCGCCGCGGCGCGGCGCGCCGGCGTGCCCGCGGTGATGGTGTGTGGGCGTTCCCTGCTGAGCAAGGAGCAGTGGCAGGAGGCCGGCTTCACGGCCCTGTACTCACTCTCCGATCGTGCGGGGAGCGCAGAGGAGAGCATGCGCGAGGCCGCCAGGCTGTTGCGCGAGGTTGGACAGGACATCGCCCGGTCAGAGCTGGCCGGCACAGCGGGCTGAACGGACTCCGCTGGGCCCGACCTCCTCCAGTCGAGGGGCACTCCGGGTCCCGAGTGCCTCGCGACAACCGGCGGCACCACAGGCGAACCCATCTCGCGAGGTGTATCGAGGGACATGTCCACCCCAACCGGCTGGAGATGCAGTCGGCAAGGGCCCTCAGCGTGGATTCACGCTGAGGGCCTTCGTCGAGCGTACTTCCAGCCGGTTCGGCCGATCAGACCTTGGCCTTCCGGTACCCCGCGGCGACCGCGTCGGCTTCCTTCGCGAAGCACTCCTCAGGCTTGGTGTTGTTGTAGTAGCGCTGGCGAGGCAGGTGGTAGATCATCGAAGCCGCATTGCCCTTGATGGGATGCGTCGACGGGCAGTCCCACCCGATTCCGGGGACGCTCTTGCCGGGTGCCGGCACGGTCACGATCGGCGCCGGCTTCGGCGAGGCAGCCACGCGCAGCGGCAGCTTCGCGCCATCGACAGGAGGCGTGATGTACGGAGCGGCCGGCGGGATCTCGGTGACCGCGGGCAATGTCGAAGTGGAGAACCGCACCATGGAGTTGAAGACCTCGATGGTCTGCATCTTCACCCAGCCACCGCTCTCGGAGGCGACATCCGCGACGATGTAGTTGCGGCAGGCACCGCGACCGGTGGCGGAGGTGTCACACTCGCTGCGCCACTGGCGACCGTCCGCCGAGGTCCAGGAGCCGGTGGTCGCCAGCGGGTTGCCGTCCCACTGCGCCCGCGACGAGGGCAGGTAGCTCAGGTTGTTGAACACCCAGGTGTTCTGCTTGTACCAACGCCCGTTCTCCGCGAACACCTTCGTGCCGAAGATGTCAGTGGTGCAGCGCGCCACCGCCGAGGAGTACATCGAGCACGCGGTCTTCCAATAGCGGCCGTTGACGTTGTGCACGCCCGGCGTTCCATACACGTCCGTGTCGGCGTGTGCCGCCGGCGCGTTGATGAATCCGGTAGCGGCCACGACCAGCGCAGCCAGACCGGCAAAGAACTTCCTCATCTTCATGATGACCCTTCCCCAGGGGCGACATTGCCCCATTCTCTCGGGGCAGTCTCGCATGGGGAGCCCCCCCCTCCGTCCACCGGGTCCACCCAAGGGACAGTCAGGCGCGGGCGACCAGGAAGTTGAGCACCGACTCGAAGAACCTGCGCCCATCCGTCGTCGGCGAGGTGAGCTCCTCCATGTTGTGCTCCGGGTGCGGCATGAGGCCGACGACGTTGCCCCGCTCGTTGGTGATCCCGGCGATGTCGTTGGCCGAGCCGTTGGGGTTGTCGAGGTAGCGGAACACCACCTGGTCGTTGTCCTCCAGCTTGCGCAGCGTCTCCGCCGACGCTTGGTAGTTGCCCTCGCCGTTCTTCAGGACGATGGTGATCTCCTCGCCCTTGGCGAACGCGCAGGTCCACGTGGTGTCGATGGTCTCGACGCGCAGCCGCTCGTTGCGGCAGATGAACTGCTGGTTGGCGTTGCGGATCATGGCGCCCTCGAGGAGGTGTGCCTCGCAGAGGATCTGGAAGCCGTTGCAGATGCCGAGCACCGGCATGCCCTTGTTGGCCGCGTCGATGACGGTGTCCATGACGGGGCTGAACCGGGAGATGGCGCCGCAGCGCAGGTAGTCGCCGTAGGAGAAGCCGCCGGGCAGGATGATGGCGTCGACGCCCTCGATGGAATCCGACCCGTGCCACAGGGGGACGGCCTCCGCGCCGGCGAGGCGGACGGCGCGCAGCGCGTCGTGGTCGTCGAGGGAGCCGGGAAAGGTGACGACGCCGATGCGGGTCATCAGTCGGCCACCACGTCAAAGGACTCGATCACAGTGTTGGCTAGCAGCTTCTCGGCCGCCTGGCCGATCTGCTCGAGCACCTCCGGGGTGACCTCGCCGTCGACTTCGATCTCGAAGCGCTTGCCCTGCCGCACGGACATGCCGTGGAAGCCGAGGCGCTGCAGTGCGCCCGTGACGGCCTTGCCCTGGGGGTCCAGGATCTCGGGCTTCGGCATGACGTTGACAACGACGCGTGGCATGGATGAAGCGTAGCGGAAAGGGGTGCGGGCGGGCCGGGGCTTCTCCGGCCCGCCCGCGGCTGGTCAGCTGAACAGGACGATGTTGTTGACCGTCCAGTCGTTGACCTGCGTGAAGCGGTAGCCGCCGCGGCCGTCGGGCTGGGCGGAGATCAAGGTCGCCCGGACGTAGGAGCGGCACGCGCCGGTTCCGGTGGCGGCGGTGTCGCACTCGGTGCGCCACTGGCGGCCGTCTTCAGCGGTCCATTCGCCGGTTTCAGCGAGCGGGTTGCCAAGCCACGCGGAGCGAGGCGACTTCACGTAGGTGAGGTTGTTGAACACCCATGCCTTCTTGACCTGGTGCCTGCCGTCGACGGTGACCACCGTGTCGGCCCAGATCTCGGTGCGGCAGCGCTCGGTGATCGAGTACTTCTGGCACGTGGTGAACCACTGGCGGCCGTTGACCTCGTGCAGGCCGGGGAGCGTGTACGGGGCGCTGCGGTCGTCGCGGCGGTCGTCCTCCGTTGGCGGGGTCTGGGTCGGTTGCGCCGTCTCGGTCACGGTGACGGTCGGGGCGGGCTCGGGCTCTGCCGTGACGGTGACGGTCACCGTCGGCGTGGGCGCGGGTTCAGGTGTCGCGTTCAGGTCATAGCCCTCCCAACGGGGCTGGGCCGACGGGCCGCTGGCCGGCGAGACCGACCATCCCTCGACGCTTCCCGGCTGCGGCTCGTACGAGGCGCCACCCAGCTGGGAGAACTCCCACTCGTCCCACGCGCCGTCGACGATGTGGCGGTGCCAGTAGGTCCACCACTTCCCGTCCTTGACGTAGTCGGCGCGGGTGCCGTTGATGACCTTGATGAAGGCGGGGTCGTCGACGGTGAACCCTGCGGAGGCGAGGGCCTCCATGCCGGTGGCGAACTCGGTGGCGCAGCCGCCCATGAGTTCTCCGTCGGAGGGGTCGACGATGACGAAGACGTCCTCGGCCTCGATGCAGGCCCGGACGTCGCCGTCGGTGAAGCTGAGGTCGTCCTCCTGGGCGTGGGCTGCCCAGGGCAGGCCCAGTCCGACGACGACGGCGAGCGCTGCCAGGGCAGCGCGTCTGATGAGTGGGGAGCGTTCCATTGCTACCTTTCCTTCTCGCGGCGAGCGCGGCCAAGGCAGGGAACTGCTCGGGACGCAGCTCGCGTTCCGCGGCGAGTACTGATTCCAATCGAACAGGTTTTGGTCCGGCTTGCCGGAGCCCCTCGGCTCCGGTCACGGTTGCGGGTCAGCCCGGGGTTTGCACCCGGTTCGCCACCTGTTCTGGGGATGACCCTACCGTCTTTCCGATCGGCGTGAACGGCTACCCTCGGGTCATGCCGTCACGTCGCTCCGCAGTGCCCCCGTTCGAAGTGATGACGGTGCTCGACCAGGTGGCCACGATGCGCGCCGCCGGGCGCGACGTGATCTCGCTCTGCGTCGGTGAACCCGCTGGTGGCGCGCCGTCCGCGGTGAATGAGGCGGCCGCGAAGCTGCACGCCGCCGGCCGCGTCTTCGGCTACACCTCAGCCCTCGGGATCTGGCCCCTGCGCGAGGCCCTCGCGCAGCACTACCGACGGTGGTACGGGCTCGACGTCGACCCCTCGCAGGTCGCCGTCACCACCGGCTCCTCGGGCGGCTTCCTCCTGACGTTCCTGGCCGCCTTCGAGGCCGGCGACCGCGTGGCCCTAGCCCGCCCCGGCTACCCCGCCTACCGCAACATCCTCACGTCGCTGGGCTGCGAGGTCGTCGACCTCCAGTGCGGCCCCGAGGTGCGCTTCCAGCCCACGGTCGAACTCCTCGCGGCAGCCCACGCGGAGCACCCATTGAAGGGCCTCATCCTCGCCTCCCCCGCGAACCCCACGGGCACGATGGTCAGCCGCGACGAGCTGGCGGCGCTGGTGAAATGGTGCGACGACGAGGGAGTGCGGCTCATCAGCGACGAGATCTACCACGGCGTCACCTACCCCGTGGGGGGCCACCGCGGCACCTCGGCGTGTGAGCTCGGGCGCGAGTCCGTCGTCGTGAGTTCGTTCTCGAAGTACTGGGGCATGACGGGTTGGCGCATCGGGTGGCTGCTGCTGCCGCCCGGCCTGGTCGGGGCCGTGGATGCGCTGGCCGGCAACCTTGCGCTGTGCCCGCCGGCCCCGGCGCAGTACGCGGCGTTGGAGGCGTTCAACGACGAGTCGTACGCGGAGTGCGACGCCGAGGTCGCCGCGTTCGCAGAGGCCCGCGAACTGCTGCTGGCCGCCGAGCCGCGCCTCAACTGGGGCGTCTCCGCTCCCGCTGACGGTGCCTTCTACTACTACGCCGATCTGGGCCCGCAGTTGGAGCGCTGGGAGTCGTCCGGTGCGTACGCGGCGGCATTGCTCGACGAGGCGGGCGTGGCGGTCACCCCCGGCCGCGACTTCGACGCCGCCTTGGGCAGCCGCACGGTCCGCCTGTCCTTCGCCGCGGGCGCCCCCGCGATCGCCGAGGCGATCGAGCGCATCGTCGCCTTCCAGAACCAGTGACATCCCGACGGCCCGCTTCGGGTCCCGAGTGCCTCGCAGCTACTACTTCAACCACCCCATCCCGCTGGCCCACTCCGGGTCCCGAGTGCCTCGCGACAACGGCCAGCACCACAGGCGACCCATCTCGCGAGGTGTATCGAGGGACGCACTAGCGCGACACCGTCGGATCGTCAGCGATTGAGAACCGCAACGGATAGTCGGCCGCGACGCTGATCCCCACTCGCGGGCCGCTCACCATCACCGGCGCCGGGCCCTCGCGCGGCACCAGCATCAAACCGGTCGAGCCGTCGAGCGGCGACCCCGTGTCCTCCAACGTGATCGCCAACGCCACGGTCAACCGTGCCGGCCCGGCCGCGAGATCGGCATCCGTCCGCGTCCGGCCCTTGGCAGCCCGGCGGGCCCGCGCGATCTCCACGCCCTCGACGACCTCCCCGGCCCGCACCAACACACCGGTGGGCGTTCCCTCAGGCCCGACCTTCACGTTGAAGCACGTGTGCAAGCCCATGTGGCGGTAGACGTATGCGTGCCACGGCGGCCCGAACATCGCGGCATTGCGCGCGTTGGGCCCTCGGTACGCGTGCGACGCCGGGTCGTGCGGCCCCGCATACGCCTCAACCTCCGTGATCCGCAGCGTCACCGGACCGGGCTCACGGTCGACGGTGAGGTGCGCCCCCAACAGCCGCTTGGCCTCGACGGCCACGGCGTCGAGTGCCTTGAGCGCATCGAGGTCGAGTTGGGTGAAGGAGATGTCACGGGGAACCAGCACCCGTCCGACTCTACGTGCCCCGCGGAAGCATCATCACGGCACTGATACCTGACGTCCCGGGGATATTGATGCGTAATCGGGAGGGCGATGTGGACTGTCCACATCGGCACCCCGATTACGCATCACTAACTTGGCGACCCCGAGTAACGGTCAGACGCCGGGCACGCCCATCATGCGGTTGATCTCCGCATCGAGGGGCGAGATCGACAGTTCCTCGCCGTCGGCGTGCGTGACGCGGGCGACCAGGCGGCTGCTCGACACCAACCATGCGCCGCGGGCCCTGTGCAGGTCCTCGACGACCAGCGGCCGCATCTCGAACTCCAACCCCGCGGCCGGGGCCTTCTCCATCAACTCAGCGATGCTGATCGAGCGCAGGATCCCCTCCTGCGGCGGGGTGACGAGCACGCCGTCCATGTCGAGCACCAGGCTCGACGTCGGCCCCTCGAGGAGGCTGCCGGACGGGGTCACGAAGATCGCGTCGTCGGCGTCGTTGTTCATCGCGTAGCGGCGCGCGGCCATGTTGATGCCGTAGCTGAGCGACTTCGCGCCGGGCAGCAGCCACGGCAGGTCGACGATCTCGGTGCCCTCGAAGCCACGGTCCAGCAACAGCACCCTGACGCCGTCGCGGCGCTCCCGCAGGGAACGCTCATCGATGGGGGCGGCCATGGCCCAGCCACTGGGCTCGTCGAGGCCCTCGGGGCCACGCGTCTGGAACAGCCGCACGACGGCCTGGTCGTCGGCATCCCAATCCCAGGCGTCGATGATGGCCTGGATCGCCTTGCGGTAGCCCTCGGCCTCGGGGGCGGGCAGGCGGAGGATGCCGGCGGAGTGCGCCAGCCGCTCGAGGTGCTCCTCGACGTGGCGGGGCTCGCCGTTGACGACGATCAGCGACTCGAACACCCCGTCGCCGCGCACCACCCCCTGGTCGTCGGCCCGGACGATGGGCTGGGCGGGGTCGACGATCGTGCCGTCGAGGAGTGCAACCATGCGGATAGCCATGACCCGACTCTACGCGCCCGGTGCACCGCCCAGGAGGTCGGCCGCCAGGTCCGTGTAGGGGCCGCAGTCGATGCCGAGGTCGGCGAGCCACTCGTCGTCGTCATAGGTGCAGGAGTAGCGCTCACCGGAGTCGCAGATCATCGTCACGACGCTGCCCTCCTCCCCTGCCTCGGCCATGCCGCGGGCGATCACCAGGGTCGCCCACAGATTGGTGCCCGTCGAGGGGCCGACGGTGCGCCCCAGCACGCGGCTCGCCGCGCGCGCCATCGCGACCGACGCCCCGTCGGGCACGCTGATCATCCGGTCGACGACGCCGGGCACGAAGCTCTTCTCCACCCGGTTGCGGCCGATGCCCTCGATGCGCGACCCGCGGTCGGTGTGCACGCTGGGGTCCTTGTCGCGCCAGCCGGGGAAGAACGCGGAGAACTCCGGATCGGCCACCGCCAGGCGTGTGTCGTGGCGGCGGTAGCGCACGTAGCGCCCGATGGTGGCGCCCGTGCCGCCGGTGCCCGCGCTCACCACCACCCACGACGGGATGGGGTGCCGCTCGTACCTCATCTGGTTGAAGATGGATTCGGCGATGTTGTTGTTGCCGCGCCAGTCCGTGACGCGCTCGGCATGGGTGAACTGGTCGAGGTAGTGCCCGCCGGTCTCGATGGCGAGCCTGGCCGCCTCGGCGGAGATCGCCGTCGGGTCGTCGACGAGGTGGACGCTGCCGCCCTCCCGCTCGATCAGCGCGATCTTCTCCTCACTCGTGCCCCGCGGGATCACCGCGATGAACTTCAGCCCCAGCAGGTGCGCGAAGTAGGCCTCGCTGACGGCTGTGGAGCCGCTGGAGGATTCGATGACGGTGGTGTGCTGGTGGATCTGCCCGTTGCAGAGCGCGAAGAGGAACAGCGAGCGAGCCAGCCGGTGCTTCAGGGAGCCGGTGGGGTGAGTGGATTCGTCCTTGAGGTAGACGTCGACGCCGGGGCAGGTCGGCAGCGGCAGCCGCAGCAGGTGGGTGTCGGCGGAGCGGTTGGCGTCGGCCTCCACCTTGCGGATGGCGTCGTGGACCCAGGCGCGGCCCGCGGCGTCGGAGCGGTCGATGTCGGCGAAGCTGTCCACGTCAAGCCCCCGGGAACTCGGCGCCGGTGAGCCGACGGTAGGCCTCGAGGTAGCGCTCACGCGTCGCGTCGACCACGTGCTCGGGCAGTTCTGGCGGCGGCGCGTCGGAGGCCTTGTCCCAGCCGGATTCCTTCGCGAGCCAGTCGCGGACGTACTGCTTGTCGAAGCTCGGCAGCGACTCCCCCGGCTCCCACAGCTCCGCGTCCCAGAAGCGTGACGAATCGGGGGTGAGCACCTCGTCGGCCAGCACGAGGGTGCCGTCGGGGCGCCGGCCGAACTCGAACTTGGTGTCGGCCAGGATGATGCCGCGCTCGGCCGCGATCTCGGCGGCGCGGGCATAGATGGTGAGCGTGAGGTCGCGCAGTTCGGAGGCGAGGTCGAGGCCGTGGAGTTCGGCGATCGTGCCGTAGTCGACGTTGATGTCGTGCTCCCCCACCGGCGCCTTGATGGCCGGGGTGAAGATGGGCTCGGGCAGCTTGTCGCCGTCGCGCAGGCCCTCGGGCAGCGGCACGCCGCACACCGTCTGCGACTCCTGGTACTCCGCCCACCCGGAACCGGTGAGGTAGCCGCGGGCGACGCACTCGACCTCCACCATGTCGAGCGCCTCGACGAGGGTCGCCCGTCCCGCGACTGTCTCGGGCACGTCGGTGGAGGCCACGTGGTTGTCGACGATGTCGCCCAGCTGGCCGAACCACCACAGCGAGAGCTGGGTCAGGATCGCACCCTTGTCGGGGATAGGGGTGGTGAGCACGTGGTCGTAGGCCGAGATGTTGTCGGTGGCGACCATGAGGATGCGCCCGTCGTCGGCGTCGTAGAGCTCACGGACCTTTCCCGCGTGCCGGAGTGGAAGGTTCAGAAGGTGCCCGTACTGACTCACGCGGCGAGCGTATCAACCGGGCGGCCCCGCTACCTCGTTACGCTCACACCTCGCGCAGTGCCAGAGCCCTCGACGGCGATGCCATGGATGCCGATGATCCCCAGGAAGCTGGTGTCATAGGTGCCGGACAGGGTCACCTGGGCGCCGCTGGCCTCGGAGAGCTGCACGTCCGCCGCGTACCCCGCGGCCGACGCGAACCGTTGGGCCGCGCGCTTGCCCGCTCCGACGTCGAGCTTGGGCCCGTCCGCGGTGAGCGTCACCTCGTGGACGGCGGCGCGGGCGGCTTGAGCCGCGACCTCGCGTGCCTCCTGCTCGGCGGCGGCGTGCCCGGAGAAGTCGACGCCCACTCCGACGGCGATGATGAACGCGGGCAGCGCCACCGTCGTCCACACCGAGAGCGACAGCCCCCGTTCGTCCCGCCTACGCATGCCCCCATTCAACCCGCTGGCGGGGTCAGGTCGCGACGCCTGTGGACAACTTGGCCCCTCAGCGTGAGCGCCAGCCAACGACGAAGGCCCCCGCAGCCCTGGTCCCTGAGCGTGAGCGCCAGCGAACGACGAAGGGCCCCCGCAACGTCCTTACAGCACCGACCCAGGACGGTACGCCGCAGCCGCAGGATTCGCCTCGACGATGCGACCCACCTGTTCGGCGATCCGGGCG